>CAZZKD010000065.1:0-3622 GCA_964655095.1 uncultured Thermocrinis sp. | reverse complement strand
AGGAGGACATCCCTCTGCTTGTGGAACACTTCCTAAGGGTTTTTAATCAGAGATACAAAAAGAACGTCAGGCTGAGTCAAAAGGTTATGGAAGTGCTCATGGAATACCCTTGGTATGGAAACGTAAGAGAGCTGGAAAACTTCATGGAAAGACTTGTAATACTCAAAGATGGTCTAATCTCCGAAAAAGACCTACCTACCTATCTCTTTCTGGAAGGAGGTAAAGAAAAACCCAAAAATCTACCAGGGTTTATAGAAGCTACAGAAAAGGAAGAGATAATAAAGGCTTTGGAAAAAACTGGATATGTAAAGTCCAGAGCGGCAAAGCTTTTGGGACTTACCCTAAGGCAGTTGGATTATAGAATAAGAAAATACAACATAGAAGTAAAAAAGTTCTAAGTTAGCCTTTTTAATAAATTGCCAAGCAGAGTAAAGTTTATGCTGTATTCCTCTTTCCAAGCCAAAGCCTCTTCTTCTATGCCTTCTTTCTCTAATTCGTCCCAGTAAAGTCTGGCCCACTCCTCCACCATGCTTTTATCCACCTCAATGTGAAACTGCAAACCTACAGCTTGGCCATAAACAAAGGCCTGATTTTCGTATTTTTCGGAGGCATATATCCTTATGGCACCCACTGGCAAGTCAAAGGTATCTCCGTGCCACTGAAAAACTCTCAAGCTTTTGGGAAAATCCTCAAATAGGGGATGTTCTCCTACCTTGCACACCTCCATCCATCCAATTTCCTTACCCTTTTCTCCCCTATAAACCTTTGAACCAAGCGCCTTGGCAAGCATCTGACAACCCAAGCATATGCCTACAACAGGAACTTCAAGCTTCAAAGCCTCCTCTAAAATCCTAAACTCGTAAGAGAGAAAAGGATATACGTGCTCTTCGTATGCACCCATGTATCCACCCAAGACCACAAGAAGGGCATACTCTTCCAAAGGTCTGGACAAAACCTCCCCCTTCGCGGTATCCAAGTAATCCACCTCAAAGCCCATGCCTTTTAGGATGGGCTCCATAACTCCCAAGTGTTCCGCCAGAACGTGTCTTATAGCTAAGGCTTTCATCATTATTTAAAATAACAAACCTAACTCTAAACCCACTCTCGTTTGGGACTTTTTCCCATTGTTTGTAAAAGGATGCTTTGCGCTTACCCAGGAGATGTCTCCCCTTATGAGAAAAGGACCCTTGCTGTAGGATGGTGTTAGAGTAATCGTCCATGCTCTGTTGTTGTCTCCCAAGCCAACCAGGTCTACGCTTCCTGCATCAGAATTATCCTTTACGCTCTCAATCCTTCCCGATAACTTTATGGGTTTTAGATCATAGGAAACATGAAAAGCTAAACCGCTGGCTTTTGCCTTTTCCAAAACTCCAGCCTTTAAATCCTTTGGAGCTTCCACATAAACAGCATCCACGCCCAATGAGAGTTTGTCAAATGTGTAGGAAGCAAGCAAATTTAACTCCCTTTTGTTTGCTGGTGCGGATGTAGGGTTGGGTTTTGCACTTTTATCTGGTATCAAGAAGTTTATACCTACCGAACTATCTTTTATGGGGGTTATACCTACGCTTCCTTCCAAAGCTGGTTTTGGATCGCTTGTGCTCAAGGTATAAAATCCGTCGTTTATACCCAATTTAAAGAAAAAGAGATCACCACTATAGCTTAATCTCACTCCGTTATTTACCACGGGTTGCATATTCCATACCAAGCCCCTTTGAATGTAGTTATTCTGATAAGTAAAGGCAGACTCGTAGCCTATTATGGTTGGTAGCTTTCCCATCTGAAGGGATAAACCCTTTACGGGAGAAAGCTCAAAGTAGGCTATTGGTATGGGACTAAATAGGTCCGTATATTCGGTAGCTTTAGATATACCAACTCCAACGACGGGCATAGAATAAGATCCGCCGAGGATGTTAAAGCCAAAGGGTTGGGCAGGTTTTGAGATATTTAGAATGGCAGAGCCTACGTCGTATCTTGTTCTTTTATCCAAACCGACCCTGTTGCTGGTTTGCATACCATAAATCGTCAGTGCGCCACCTACATTAAAGGCACCCAAAGGGTCTACCTTTAGCTCAATTGCCTGTGAAAAACCAACCGTCAAAAGACTTAGTAAAACCAATTTTTTCATGACAGAACCTCCTTATAGGTTGTAAGAGCTCTCACCGTGCTGGGATTTGTCTAAGCCAGCTATCTCCTCCTCTTGGCTTACCCTTAGGCCTACTAACGCCTTTACCACCATAAGTATTAGAAAGGTCACTATGGCATCGTAAATTATGGTCACACCCACCGCTAAAAGTTGGACAAGAACCTGCGCCGGATTTCCGTAGAGAAGTCCTCTACCCGCTTCATTGATGGACGGGTCTGCCAATACCCCTGTCAAAAGGGCCCCCAACACGCCTGCAACGCCGTGTATGCCAAACACGTCAAGGGCATCATCATACCCAAGTTTATGCTTCACCACCGCAACCATAAAGTATGGAATGATGCCTACAAGGATACCTATAACTATTGCACCTCCTACATTCACAAACCCTGCCGCTGGAGTTATGGCAACAAGTCCCGCCACCGAACCAGAGGCAAGACCAAGAACTGTGGGTTTTCTTTTATGAAGCCATTCAGCAAACATCCAGGAGAGACTGGCCACCGCTGTAGCGGTGTTTGTGTTTAGAAAAGCTACCGCCGCAAGATCGTTTGAAGCTAATGCAGACCCTGCATTGAAGCCAAACCAACCAAACCAGAGAAGCCCAGTCCCAATTACTACCATAGGGAGATTGCTTGGGATAAGAGAAAGATCTTTTCTTCTCCCGAGCACCAAAGCACTTATAAGGCCTGCAATACCAGCGTTTATATGCACCACCGTTCCACCGGCAAAATCAAGGGCCCCAAGCTTGGCTAAAAAACCCCCACCCCAAACCCAATGGGCAACAGGCACATAAACCAAGCTGAACCACAGAAAACTAAAGAGGATCCATGCGGAGAACTTCATCCTCTCCACAAAGGAACCGCTTATTAGTGCAACAGTAATAGCTCCGAAGGTTAGCTGAAACATGGCGAATATAAACTCTGGAATAGTGCCCTGAAGGCTGGCAAGATTCACACCACTGAGGAATAACTTTGATGGAGCGCCTATGATGCCCAATATATACTGACCGAATGCCAAACTGTAGCCATAAGCTATCCAAAGGATAGAGATTAAAGAATAAGCAACAAAACACATAGCTATGGTGTTTAAAGTGTTGTTTTTATTTGCCATGCCTCCGTAAAAGATGGCCACACCCGGAAGGCTCATAAGCATAACCAAAGCGGTTGCCATGATAATCCATGCGGTATCACCGGTATCAAGCTTTGGCACTTGCTCTTGAGCAAAAGCTAAACTGGAGGCAAACAGTAGTATAATACTTATTACGCTACGCATTTGTGCTCCTCCTTTGCCCAGCCAAGAGGCTGGGCGGTTTTTTAGTTAAATGTCAAAGTAAAGTTCAAACTCCTTTGGATGGGGGATGAACCTCATTTCGTCTGTCTCTTTACGCTTGGCTTCTATCCAAGTTTGCAGTAGGTCCTCTGTAAATACCCCACCTTTCAGAAGAAACTCATAATCGTTCTCCAGAGCTCTAAGGGATTCCTC
>CAZZKD010000064.1:0-1997 GCA_964655095.1 uncultured Thermocrinis sp. | reverse complement strand
GATGCCAAGGGCCCGTGCTCCGCGGGAGCCCTTACGGGTGGAAGGGGTGTGGGACAGGGTGAGGATAAGGTTAGTCCCCTTAGAGGTTGGGGGGACGTCCCGATGAGGGATTTTCGAACAGCCTCTCGGTAAATATGTCTTCTTCTATTACGATTTTCCTATCTTCTTTACTTATAACCTTGGAAATGTCCAATTAAGCTTTCAAGGAGCTTTGGTCCAGATTGTCTTCCCGCATCCCTAAGAACCGCTTTAGCTCCCTTGTCCCCTATAAGAGCCTTAACACCCTCTGACATATTAACTATGGCAAGAAGCAGTATATCTGGATCAACCATTATGACCGTCCTTAAAGGTTTATTTTAATCTCAATCTATCCCACAGATTCGTATACTCTTGCCCTCCACTTAGCACCTAAACTTTTGGCAAGCTCCTCTGTCTTTTTCATATCAACACCTGGAACATCAACTGCAGTAGCAATTACTTCAAAGCCTAAACTTTTAGCTTCTTTGATAAATTCTTTAACCATTTCAAAGGCATCTGGTTGAACTGGTTTGCAGACTTTATTGTAGGTTTCTTTGTCAGGGGCGTTGAGACTTACGGACCAAACGTCCACCAAGCCTTTCAGCTGTTTCAGGCTATCCTTTGACATAAAGGTAAATAAGAGGCCGTTGGTATCCACTCTCACTTTACCGCCCTGCAATTTTACCCAACTTGCTATTTCTTTCAATGCAGAGAACCTTAGAGTAGGCTCGCCGTAGCCACAGAACACGATCTCGTCGTATTTTTTTGGATCTCCTATTTCCCTTATTACTTCTTCCACAGAGGGATCTCTTGAAACCCAAACCCAATAGCCTTTTACCATGAAGTTTCTCTCTCTTTCCCTCTGACAAAACACACAGTGAAGGTTGCACTTGTTCGTAAGGTTTATGTAAAGTTTGTTATTTATGATGTATGTTATAGACTCTTTTTTCCCGTTATTTCCTATGTTAAAGATGAGCTTTGCATTTTCAGAGGTCATACGGTCTACGTCTTCCAAGTTAGTGTTGGGTATGATCTGAGCTAAAGTTTCTGCAACATACCAAACGTAAGAGGGTTTATTTGGCCTTCCTCTTACTGGTTGCGGTGCAAGGAAAGGGCTATCGGTTTCTATAAGCACTCTCTGTGTCGGCGTTCTCTTAACTACTTCTCTGAGGGATTGGGCGTTGGGATAGGTGATAATACCAGAGTATGATACGTAAAAACCAAGGTCTACGCACTTTTTCATAAATTCGTAGCTTCCAGTAAAGCAGTGCATCACTCCGCCCACTTCGTAAGCTTTCTCTTCTTTTAGTATTCTGTAAGTTTCTTCCTCTGCGTCTCTTGAATGAACCACTATGGGAAGGCCTAACTCCCTTGCTATCTGAATCTGCTTTCTAAAAATGTCTTCTTGCTTTTTTCTATCGGAGTAGTTTTTGTAAAAATCTAGTCCCATTTCTCCCAAAGCCTTAACCTTTGGATGATTGACCGCTAAGCTTTTGAGCCATTCGAGGTCTTGGTCTTTGACCTTATCCGCCTCGTGTGGATGAAAGCCTATTGCACAGTAAACTTTATCCACCTGATTGGATATCCTAAGGGCATTTTCAATGGTCTTTCTATCGTAGCCGATGGTTATCAGGTATTCCAAAGAGCCATCCCTTATGGTCTCTTCGTAATCTTCTTTCTTCAACAGATCTAAATGGCAGTGTGTGTCTATCATAGCAAAAAAATAATATTCTAAAAAAGCTTTCGTTCAATGCTTACTGTTATAATTTCATCAGTGTTTTACTACAAGGCAAAGTTGGTAAAGATAGGGGAGCTGTTATACAAAGAAGGCTTGATAGATGCAAGAGCAGGCAACCTTTCTGTAAGATTGGGAGATCAAGCCATAATAACAAGAACTGGTTCCCACCTTGGGACCTTAGACTTTGAAGACCTTATTGAACTACCGCTTTATCAGGAACACACGCTCAAAGAAAGGGCAT
>CAZZKD010000063.1:0-3808 GCA_964655095.1 uncultured Thermocrinis sp. | reverse complement strand
TCCTAAGGAGGTGGGGGTGATGTTCTCTTACAAAGGTACTGTAATAATTAGATATGAGCTGAAGGCAATAACTGGTTTGAGGGTAGGAGGTTCTAAGGAAAACTTTGAAATAGGGGGATTGGACAACCCAGTCATAAAGACCTTGGTGGAGATAGAGAACTTCTACGGCAAAGGAAAAAATCTACCCGAAGGTGCTCCCTACATACCCGGTTCTTCTTTGAAGGGCAAGACGAGGTTTCTTTTGGAGTGGGCTAAGGGAAGAGTGGATGAGATGATAGAGGAAGCTAAAAAAAATAATGTTAAGAATGGGAACGAAAGAATTGAAGATGATGCTAAGATTAAAAAAATTAAAATTGTTGAAAAGGCAGGAAGAGCTTGCGTTTGTGGAAAGTGTGAGGTTTGCAAGGTCTTTGGCACAGGTGATGCAAAGACTTTAGATAATTTGCCATTGGAGGAGCTTCCCGGACCTCCAAGGCTCAGGGTCTTTGATGCTTATCCCACTTGGAAGAGCTTAGAGATGCTGAAGAACATCTTGGGTAAGAACATCTTCACAGAGGTAAAGACAGAAAACGCCATAAACAGGCTTACTTCCAGAGCAAACCCAAGGAAGGTGGAAAGGGTGCCCGCAGGTGTTGTCTTTTTTGGGGAGATGGCTTTTCATCTGTTTGCAGAGCAAGACCCTGAGCTTTTGAGAGTGGTCTTTGAGGGTATGAGGCTCTTGGAGGATGATTACCTTGGGGGATATGGCTCAAGGGGTTCTGGAAAAGTCAGGTTTGAAAACCTAAGGGTGATCCTAAGGCCAAAGGAATACTACTTTGGAAAAAAGGACAAAGAAGAAGCACTAACTCAAAAATCCACCGTGCAGGAGATACTTGAAGATTACGAAACCATAAAGCAAAGACTGGGTGCTCTTTTCAATGCTTAAGGCTTTTGTCTTTAGACCCCTTAGTGCCTTTAGGAGCGTGCCCACCACCAACACCATCTTTGGTGCCATATGTTGGGGCATCCGTTGGCTTGAGTCGGAACAAAAACTTTTGGAAACTTTAAATAGGTTTAAGGAAGGAGATCCACCTTTTATAATTTCCGCACCTTTGCCTTGGAAAGAGGGGCTGTGGATCTTTCCAAGACCCATTCATTTTATACCCATCATTCCAAAAAATGCAGAGGAATACAAGCAATACAAAAAGTTCAAAGGGTTAAAATGGGTAAGTTGGGAAGTGTTTAAAAAGGTTTTGGAAAGCGAACCCACGGAGATGTTTGAAGGATTAAGGCAAGAAATAAAGCAGGAAGTTATACCTCATGCCTTTATAAACCGTCTTACCATGACCACCACAGGAGGAGAACTTTACAACGAGCCAACCTATTGGCTACCTTCCTTTGGTGTGCTTGTAAGGTTTTTTGACGAAAGCTTTGAGCCCTTAGTTAAAGCTTGCCTTGAGTTTTCCCAACTTGGAGGAAACAAAACCACAGGGATGGGAAGGTATAGACTTGAGGAGACAGAGCCACCAGAGGGAATAGAGAAGTTTATTTCTAACAAAACCTCAAGGGCTTTTTTGATTTCTGAGTGCTTTTATGACAAAGACTTTGAGCTAAAGGAGAGTTACTACGATCTAAAGGTTCAAAGATCAGCGGTGGAAAACGGTTTAACAAGAAGGGTTTGGAAAAATACTGTCTGCTACCTTACACCCGGCTCGCAGGTTAAAGTAAAAAATCAAAAAGATTGGTATGGGAGTCTAAAAGAAGTGCTAAAGGAAGGTATCCTTTCCGTTTATCAATACGGCTTAGGTTTTCCACTCTTTGCGAGGTGGTAAAGATGAAAGTGCGAGTTAAAACCCTTTCCCCCATTCACATAGGAAACGGAGAGAGGATCTCAAGTCTTGAGTTTTTGGTAGATGGAGGAAGGTTAAAGGTCTTTAGGTTTGACCGTATTCTTTCAGCCATTGAAAGGATACCCAACCCACAGCTGAGGACAAACGCCTATCTTTGGTTCAAAAACCAAGGGGATCTTAGACTTTCCACCTTTTTGAAAAATTTCAATCTTAATTTGGAGCCTGACTACGAGCTTGAGATCAACGGAAACCTTATTAGCTCCCAGGTGGAGGAGTTTATAAAAACTTTGGAAGGTCCTTATGTCCCTGGTAGCGAGCTAAAGGGTTCCATAAGACATTTAATAGCTTGCGCTTGGTTTATGGAAAAGCCTTATGTTGTTATCAATAAAGTAAAAAAGCTTTTAAACGCAAGACAGGTAATAAACCAAGAAAAACTAAGTAAAGCAAAAAAGGAATTAGAAAGAATGATAAATAAAGCAGAAAAGGAGTTAGAAAGAATGGTTTTTTACTCACAAGAAAGAAAGGATGCACAGTTTGACATAATGAAGGCCCTCTTCATCCCAGATAGCCAACCTTTGCCTTATGAGTATCTTAGGGTAGAAGTTCCCACACTGTTAGGTTCCAACAAGCCCCTATACCCATGCGAAGCAATAAAAGAGAACGTAGAGCTTGAAGTGGAGATAAAAATAAACAAAAATGCTTATGAAGGACTAAAAAGAGTAGAAAGCCTTCCTGAAGTTGGAAGATACTTTTCTGATGAGGACACTTTTTGGAACTTTTTAAGAGAATGCTCACAAAAATTCTATTCAAAACTCTTGGACGAGGAAATTAAGTTTTTTAAAAATCGCCGACCAGATACTGCAAAGCACTTAGAGAGCCTAAAAGGATATCTTAATGGCAATGGAGTTTTGCTAAGAATAGGAAAGCACGAGGGAATTTTGAGCACAACTTTTTTGCTAATTTTGAAAGAAAAGGATAATAGGCTTTTTGACTGGTTTTTTAGAGAAACTCAACACACTTCAAGGCAAGAAACCAACAAAACCAGAAGGATCAACCAACGAGGTCTGACCTTTGGATGGCTCCTTTTAGAGAGGTTTTGACTACTCCCATTCCCATGGTGGTTTTTATGCCCACGCCCGCAAAGTTAGAAAATAGGGCAAGAACAGACAGCTTTTTGGCTAATTCTTGATCCTTTACAAGAAATCCCACCCTTCCCACAAAGCCTATCCTTTTTAGCCTTTGGTCTATGATAAACTCTTGGGTAGAGCCTTCAAACTCATAAACCATCAAACCCTTTAGAACCTCTGTCTCTGCAAGCTCCAAAGGAAACTCCGAAAAGGTGTTCCACCGACTCAAAAGGTTAGAAAAAACAAGATGGGGCTCGGGGAATGGATAGTCAAACTTAAACCTGTTAAAGGCAGTGGGACTAACAAATTCCATTTGGAGCCTTTTGTGGGGCAATGTTTCCAAAAGCTCCTGATAGCTAAGAGCTTTCTTTTCTTTTAAGCCCTTATCCTTTGTGGGACTAAGGGGAATACCCCTTATGTGTAAGCCCTCTTTGGGAAAGTAGTAGCTGTGAATGAGAGCAGGATAAAGACCGTCCTCCAAAAGGGCAAGCTCAAGCCTAAGAGTGGAATCTTTCACGGAAAAACCTTTTATGCTGAAGGGCTTTTTGGCTTCTTTGTGCAGTCTTTGTGCTATGCTTTCCTCAAAAAGGCTAAAAAACAGTCCATGAACATCCGTAGGATATAAGACCTCTGGGGTTTTCTTTAACCTAAAGCTAAGTTCAACCAAAACAGGCATACAGATAATATTCTAATTCAGTATTTTTTGCTCATTAACCTAAAGGCTTTCTCTTAAAAGCTTTTCTCCATCCCACGCGGTGGGCTTAAAACGAAAAAGAAAAACACCCACAGTAGTCTGCTACAGAGATATAGAGTCTCCATCCCACACAGTGGGCTTGAAACTGAAATACAAGG
>CAZZKD010000062.1:0-4638 GCA_964655095.1 uncultured Thermocrinis sp. | reverse complement strand
ACTGAAGAGTGCCTGCCGTGCCCCCTGCGCCGGGCGGGGCCGATACCTGCCTGGAATACCCTCGGCCCCCTGGGCTTTGGGTTTTGTCAGGCGGAATGATGTATTAATACTTGCATCCATAGAAATAAATATAACACGGTTTGAGTAGAAAATCAAATAACAGCTCTTAACCCATAATTTCCCTTTCTTTATTTTCCGTTAGTCTGTTTATTTCTTCTATGTATTTGTCTGTGATTTTTTGAAGCCTCTCCAAAGACCTCTTTATCTCATCCTCAGATATACCCTCCTGATCTTCTATTAACTCCTTTGCGTCCCTTCTGATGTTTCTGACCGCCACCCTTGCCTCCTCTGCCATCTTATGAAGCATACGAACAAGTTCCTTTCTTCTTTCTTGAGTTAGGGGAGGAAGGGTGATTCTCAGAATGTTTCCTTGTTTTTGAGGGGTTAGGTTTAGGTTTTCCACTATTGCCTTTTCCACGAGTTCAACCGCACTCTTATCCCAGACCTGCAGTACTATTTGGTTAGGCTCGGGCACACTGGCAGAAGCAAGCTGCTTTATGGGTATCTTAGAGCCGTAGTAATCTACCTTTATTTCCTCCACAAGGGTTGTGCTTGCTCTTCCTGTTCTTAGACCAGCTATCTCGTTTTTAAAGTACTGCACCGCCTTTTGCATATCCTCTTCTGTGCTTTTAAATAGCTCCTCCATCATGCCTTACCTCCTAAAGAAGTTTTAGTTTGGCTATGGCTTCCACATGATAGGTTTGAGGAAAGTTATCCACAAGCCTTATAGTTTCAATTTTATAACCTCCGGAGGCCAATACTTTTAGGTCCCTTGCTAATGTGGTTGGATTACATGAAACATAGATAATCCTCTTTGGTTTGTTCTGGACTATAAGCTTGGCTTCGCCTTCTGACAAACCTTCCCTCGGGGGATCAAGTACCAGTAAATCTATTGCTTCTCCCGCATGATTTTTTAGAGTTTCAAAAGCCCTCTCATGGGCAAAGGAAACATTGGAAACTTGGTTTAACTTTGCGTTATAGACTGCATCTTTCACAGCAGACTGGTTTGCATCAGAGCCAAAAAGATATTCGCAGCATTGAGCCATCCAAAAACTAAAAAACCCAACACCACTGTGAAGTTCCAAAACCCTCTTTACCCTTTCCCCTTCAACCACCAACTTAGGAAAATCCTCATAGAGAGTGTGATTTATCTGAAAAAAGGAATCGTTGCTTACCCTTAACCTGAACTTTCCCAACCTGAAAAAGGAAAATTCCCTACCAATAGCAACTCTTTTTATGAGCTTCCCCCTTAAGCTTGTGTAATTCCCTAAGCAAACTACTTCCTTGGGTAATATATGTTCTTTTAGTCTCCTTAACTTTTCCGTTTCCATGGGACTGACCGTAATAAGCTTCAGCAGAAATTCGTCTTCATCCGGCGAGTAAGTAACATGAAGCTCTTGTAGATCTTTTACTGATTTAACAAGCTCCTTTAAAGCCGGTATCAGTTGGTTTATCTTTGGATGGACCAAAAGACATTCCTCTATAGGAACTAGTTCATTAGTCCCCCAAGCGAAAAAACCAAGCCCTCCATCTCTAACTTTGAACTGAACCTTTATCCTGTAGCCAAACTCTTTTTTGGAGCCTAAAACTCCATCTATGGATTTAACCTTTATCTTTCCTATCCTTTCCAAAGATTCTAGTAGTATCTCTTCTTTAACTTTTAGCTGTCCTTCGTAGTCCAGGTGCTGTAGTTGGCATCCTCCGCAATGTGTGTAGTATTTGCAAGGAGCAGTCCTTCTCCAGGTGGAACCTATTTTTACGTTTTTTACCGTTGCTTCCACGTAGTCCTTTTTCTCTTTTAGAACTTCAACTTCAACTAGCTCTTTTGGTGCGGCATATCTAACTAAGAACTTTCTACCTCTGTCCTCTCCCAGACCATAACCACCATATACAACTTTTTTAATGAATACGTCTAAACCCATACTATTTCATCTGGGAGAGTTTCCTGAAGTCCTCTTCTGATAGAACGTCTATATACCATCCCGTTATCTTATTAGCCAGTTTTACATTTACTCCTTTCTTTCCTATAGCTACAGATAGCTTATCCCTTGGCACAGCTACCTCTACTCTTTTGGCTTTTGGATCTATTCTTATATCGGTTATAGGCGCTGGTGCTAAGCTTTTTCTAACGAGTTCTTCCGTGTTCTCCGTAGCTCTTATGACGTCTATCCTCTCTCCAGAAAGCTCTTTTATGATGGGGGCTATTTTGGTTCCTTTTAGACCAACTACTATAGCTACCGGATCTATACGCGTATCCTTGGACCTTACCAAGACCTTAGCCCTTTCCCCGGGTTCTCTCACTACGTTTAGGATCTCTACTTCACCCTCTTTGATTTCTGAGACCTCTGCTTCCAAGAGCTTACTTAGGAAATTTGGATGGGTTCTTGAGAGGATTATTTCATAGCTACCCCTTTTTCTTACAACACGAAGAAGTAGCGCTTTTAATCTATCTCCAACTTTATAAGCCTCCTTGGGTATTTGCTCTTTCTTAGGCAACACAGCCATAACTTTCCCAAGATCTACTATGAGATCTCCGTTTTCTACAATTCTTCGTACTATACCTAATACTATCTCACCCTCAAGCTCCACAAACTCTAGGTATCTTCTTTCTTCATCTGCTCTTTCTAATTCCTTTAGAAACTCTTCCTTTGCCGCATGGGCAGCAATTCTATTTAACTCTTCAGGAACTATGTTCAGTAGAACTTTTTCCCCTTTGTGCAGGAGATAAACCTTTATTTCATCCTCCGCAAGCCCCACCTCTATAGAATTTTTTATTCTTCTATCCTTTTTTATAGCAAGTGCTATGGAATTTTTTAGAGCCCTTTCCACCAACCATTCGGGTATGCCCTTTTCCTTAGCCACCTGTTCGATCAACTTTCTTAAGTTTTTTACCATTTTTCTATCTCCAGGTGAGCTCTTGCTATGGCTGATATGGGTATGTGTAGAAGGTTTCTACCTTCCTTACTCTTAATAACCAGCAGGTCCTCCTTAGCTTGCTGTATATAACCGAGAATTTCCCTTCTGTTTTCTATAGGCTCTTTAAGTATAACCTTTACCAGCCTACCTGTGAAAAACTCGAAGTGTTCGATTTTGGTAAGTTCCCTTGTAAGACCTGGAGAGGAAACCTCAAGCATGTAAGAAACTGGGATAACGTCCTCCACATCCAGAAGAGAGGATATTCTCTTGCTAACCTCTTCGCAATCCCCAACCGTTATCCCCCCCTCTTTATCCACTATTATCCTCAAAACCCATCCCCTTTCTGGCTTGAATTCCACATCAAAGAGCTTATAGCCCATCTTTTTTATCACAGGGGCTACTATCTCCTTTACTCTGTCCACTATAACTTTATCGTCTATGTGCATGAAGATTATTATCATATAACAACACGGAAAAATCAATAAGGTGATACAATATATTTTAGTGAGGGTTACTATATCCTTTGACCTAGCTCCTTTCCTACACTGGTTTAAGGACTACGATCGAAGCAAAATAACAAGAGATCTGATAGCGGGCCTTACTGTAGCAGCGGTTTTAGTTCCACAAGGTATGGCATACGCCCTTTTGGCCGGTATGCCTCCCATATACGGACTTTACGCATCCTTTTTACCTACCATAGTTGCTGCTCTTTTTGGAAGTTCAAGGTTTTTAGCTACTGGTCCAGTGGCAATGACTGCCCTTCTTTCTGCTTCTGTCATTTATGGCATGGCCGAACCTGGTTCTGAGCAGTGGATCGGTTTGATGGGCCTATTGGCTCTCATGGTTGGATTCATAAGGCTTACTATAGGACTCTTAAAGCTTGGTTTCGTAGTGGAGCTTATATCAACAAGTGTGATAACTGGTTTCGTCAGTGCGGGTGCCCTTGTTATAGCTCTAAGTCAAGCAGGACACTTATTAGGTTTTAAAATAGTCCAGAGCACGCTAATATACGATGTAGTAAAAGATATTATCTCCCACATAGAAAACACTAATCCGTATACTGTGGCCATAGGCGCATTGTCCTATGCTATTATATGGATTTCCAGAAAGATTCATCCCATTTTGCCAGGAGCCCTTATTGCTGTCTTTGTAACATCCCTCATATCTTACTTTTACCAGCTTGAAAGGTTTGGTGTGGCTATAGTAGGAAATGTACCTCAGGGTATTCCTAAATTTTCAGTTCCTGAAGTGGACTTTTCCACTACCGCTACCCTTTGGGGTGGTGCAATGGTAGTTGCATTTTTTGGACTAGTAGAAGCTGTTGCTATAGCAAAGCGACTTGCAGTTCAGGCTGGAGACAAATGGGATCCTAACCAAGAGCTTATAGGTCAGGGTATGGCAAACATAGTCGCTGGGCTTTTTAAAGGATTTCCTGTAGGTGGTTCCTTTTCAAGGTCTGCATTAAACTTCCAGCTTCAGGCTAAGACTATCCTTGCCAGTGTGATAACTGGTGCTACTGTGGGAATTACCTTAATCTCTTTAGCTCCTGCCTTTTACTATCTTCCTAAGGCTACTCTTTCAGCTATAGTCCTCTCTGCAGTCATAAATCTAATAAAGCCGCAGGAAATAATCAAACTATACAAGTTGAATAAAACTGACGGG
>CAZZKD010000061.1:0-7809 GCA_964655095.1 uncultured Thermocrinis sp. | reverse complement strand
TGCTAACAAACAAAAACTCCTTATTGGTTCAAGGGGAGTGGGATTTAGTTCCCTTAAAGGTTGGGGGAACTCTCGATGAGGGATCTTCGACCAGCCTCAAGAACTGCTAACAGCCCTCCACATGCTCCACCTCCTCTTATTCTATATCCTCTCCCTTTAAGATCCTTTGCGTGTAGTTTACACAGGCAAGAACCATGAACATCAAGGCATGATTGTTCGTGTCAGGTAGCTCTTCCTTTACCCAAAGACTTCCATCTTCTCTTCTTACTAACTTTATGTATTTAAAAGCTTCTTCTCCAAGCCTTTTATTGGACACCCTTTCCAAAACCTTTTGCTTTATTTCCTCTGGAACTGGTTCCTCTACAAACATCTTAGATAATCCCCAAGTATTTTTGCATGGTCAAAGACCATTTTATCAAAAGGTATTTGCTCTAAGGGGGATATAAAAACACTTTTTGCATCATCTCCAGCTTTTGGCGTTCCCTCCGCATCCAAAACAAAGACCACAGAAACCACATGAAAGCGGGGGTCTCTGTCTGGTTCAGAGTAAACTCCAAGGAGTTTTACAATCTTTGCGTCCAAGCCTGTCTCTTCTTTTACTTCCCTTAGCACTGCATTCTCTACCCTCTCTCCTACTTCTACAAAACCACCCGGAAGGGCAAAGCCGTAGGGCTCGTAGTGTCTCTCTATAAGAACTATACCTTTAAACCTTTTGCCATCCCATAGCCTAACAATACCATCTACCGCAAGAAAGGGCGTTTTTGGCTTAAACATGGCAAATCCTCACGTTTATTCCCTTTTTTTTGAGATAATCCTTCAGCTCTAGGATAGTAATTTCCCTATAGTGAAACAGAGATGCTGCGAGGGCTGCATCCACGTTAGATTGGGAAAACACTTCATAGAAATGTTCCATTCTACCCGCACCCCCAGAGGCTATCACAGGTATTCTCACAGACTCAGCCACAACTCTGTTAAGCTCTATATCGTAACCCTTTTTGGTCCCGTCCGCATCCATAGAAGTTAGCAGAATTTCACCCGCACCCAAGCTTTCTACCCTCTTTGCCCACTCCACCGCGTCTAAACCTGTGGGGGTTCTTCCACCATGAATATAAACCTCCCATCCTTTCTTTGTCCTCTTTGCATCTATAGCCACTACTATACATTGAGAGCCAAACCTTTTTGCAGATTCGTAAATAAGCTGAGGGTTCTTAACCGCAGAAGTGTTGATGGATATTTTGTCCGCACCAGCTTCTAAAAGCCTTCTGATGTCTTCCACAGAAGCTATCCCACCACCCACAGTAAAAGGCATAAAAACAGTTTCTGCAACATTTTTTACTACATCTATTAAGATCTTCCTTCCTTCTGCGGATGCGCTTATATCCAAAAAGACCAACTCGTCCGCTCCTTGTTCTTCGTAGATCTTTGCTATTTCTACCGGATCCCCCGCATCTCTGAGATTTTGAAACCTCACACCCTTTACCACCCTCCCTCTATCCACATCTAAGCATGGAATAATCCTCTTTGCGAGCATCACCAAGCCCTTCCTATGTTCTGATAAATCTCCTTAAGGGATATTCTGTAGTACAAAGGTCTACCGTGGGGACAGGTATGAGGATTGTCAAGATTTACCCATTCTTTTAGCAGGTTCTTGGCTTGGGACTGCGAGAGCTTTTCTCCAGCTTTTATTGCAGTTCTGCATGCTTTGTCTGAAGAAAAACCCATCTCATAGTTTATCCTCTCAGCCAAAAGATGTTGATCTATGAAGTATAGGCTTTCCATCCACTTTACCACCAATATGGTGTCTTCTATTATACCCACCAGCTCAGGCTCGGTACGGTATTCATATTTCTCTTGCGCAAGGGAGGGTATATAGGCACTTTGCTTTTTTAAAAGTTGACCTATAAACTCTTTTACCCTTCCTTCTTGAATTAGGCGCACATCCGTTTTCTTTGGATGGACGTTTATATCCAGCATGAACGGGGGCAGTTCCAAAAAGCAAAAAGCAATCCTTTTGTGTCCCACCGCTCTTTTTAAGTACTCCATTAGGCTTTTGTTTTGGACAGGTCTTGAGTTGATAAAGAGCTTTTTGTCTCCCCTCTTTTGAGAGAGGGAAACAAGCATGCGTACCCTTATACCATCTTTTTCAAGCTCTCGCTCTTCAAACTTTGTATCGTACAAATCTTCCAGGCGCTCTCTAACATCCTTTGCTGGCGGAAGGTTTAGGATTTCTTTCCCGTCGCTTACCATCCTGAAAGCTACCTCTGGTTTAGCGGTGGCATAATCTCTAACATAACGTAATATCCTTGCCTTTTCTGTATCCTCCTTTTTTAAAAACCTCTGGCGTGCGGGTAGATTGTAAAAAAGCTCATAAACTTCCACCTTTGTCCCCACAGGCATACCCTTTTCCTTAATGGAAATAACCTTGCCCCCTTCCACTCTCATCTCATAGCCTTTCTCCTCTCTGTAGAACTTAGAGTTTATGATTAGTTTGCTAACCTGAGCTATAGAATAAAGAGCCTCTCCCCTAAAGCCGTAAGTGCTTATATGCATCAGATCTTCAAATCTCTCAAGCTTGCTGGTGGTAAAAGGCAGGATGACTTTAGAGAGATCTTCTGGATGGATCCCTAAGCCGTCATCCCTTACTGATATATACCTTTTTCCACCTTTGATTATTTCTATATCTACTTTGCTCGCTTTAGCGTCAAGCGAATTTTCTAAAAGCTCTTTCACACAATCTAAGGGACTCTCTATTACCTCACCTGCCGAGATCTTAGCTCTTACATCTTCTGGAAGCTGTTTAACGAACATTTACCACTGGGCAGCAATCTTGGACTTTTTGTTGAGATATTTATCCACCGCCAAAGCAGCCTTTACACCATCCGCTGCAGCTATAACAGCCTGCTTTATGTTTGTGCATAGCACATCTCCCGCAGCAAACACACCTGGAACCGAGGTCATCATCTCCTCATTTACCACTATACAGTGCCCATCGGTCATTTCCACCTGGTTCATCAAGAAATCTACAGAAGGCTTGTTTCCACCTAAGAAAATGAACACACCGTCTACCTCTATGCGTTTCTTTTCCTTTGTTTCTATGCTTTGCACATCCAACCCTTCCACAAAGGATGTACCCACTATTTGGACTACCCTTTGGTGAGTAAGAATTTCCACGTTAGGATGAGCTCTTATCTCCTCTATCATGTCCGGCGGAGCCTTTATTCTGGACGAGGGGACTACCAAATATACCTTACTCGCGAACCTACTTATGAACTCCGTCTCTTCTAAGGCATAATCATCCTCTCCAACTACCGCCACAGGTTTTCCTTTAAAAAAGGCTGCATCACACACCCCGCAGTAAGATACACCTTTCCCTAAAAACTCTTCTTCCCCCTTGTATTTGTTAGTTCTCTCCATGGCACCTGAGGCTATGATAACTGCTCTACCCTTAAATTCCCGTCCATCAATGGTATAAACCTTTTTTATATCTCCTAAGAGGTCTGTAGCTATAACCTTACCTCTTACAAACTTAGCTCCAAAGTCCTTTGCATGATCCCTCATCAACTTTAAGAGCTCATAGCCCGATATGGGACCTCTTATGCCAGGGTAGTTTTCTATCTGCTGAGTTACTCCAAGAGCACCGTCTGCTTCAGCTCTGTATAGCACAATGGTAGAAAGCCCACCCCTTGCGGTGTATATTGCAGCGGAGGAGCCGGCAGGACCGGCACCTATGATAATAACATCGTATATTTCATCTGTGTTGAAGTTAAGCGTGAGCTCCATTTTTTTCCTCCAAAGTTATAAATATAATCAGACTTTGAGTGCTTCATATACCCTTCCTACCAATTCTGCAGAAGGCTTTAAGGTCCTTTCGCCCTCTTCCCACTTGGCAGGGCAGGCTTCATCTGGATGGCTCATCAGATAAACGTTAGCTTTCATCTTCCTCACAAGCTCCTGGGCATTCCTTCCTACATTGTAGTAGTTTATCTCCGAACCAACAAGTAAACCCTCTGGGTTTATGATAAAAGTTCCTCTGAGGGCTAAACCTGTATCTTCATCGTAAACACCAAAAAGCCTTGATACTTTACCAGTGGGATCCGCACCCATGGGATAGCGCACCTTTTCCAACAACTTTTCCGTTGTTTGCCATGCTAAGTGGGTATACTTAGTGTCCGTGGATACGGATATAACTTCCGCTCCTAATTTGACCAGCTCGTCGTAATATTCAGCCAGATCTGCCAGCTCAGTAGGACAGACAAAAGTAAAATCTGCTGGGTAGAAAAAGAGGATAACCCAGCGCCTTTCTTTCATGTAATCCTCCAACGAGACCTTACCAAAGCTTTTGGTCGCTGGATAATACACCTCCAGCTCAAAATTTGGCACTTTTTGACCTACCTGCAACATTTTTAAACCTCCTTTTAAGTTTTTGTTATTCATTATTATATGCAAATTATTCTCAAATGCAATATGATTTTAATCATCTATAACAGGGATTACCCTTCTCACCATCTCAACCTTTTTTGTATCCGCTTGAATTAAAAGGAGGCACTCCCCACTTTCTGAAAAAGAGAGAATCTCGCCCCAAGGGTCGTATATGGCTGAACAACCTGCGTAATCTTCCCCTCCAGTCTCCCCCCAAGCGTTGGAAAGCATTAAAAAACTCTGAAGCTCCACAGCTCTCGCTCTCGAGAGAACCTTCAAATGATCCTTTCTTTTTACACCCCACATGGATGGGACTGCGATAATCTCTACGTTCTTTTTTCTTAGTTCCCATCCCAGGCTTGCAAACCTGAGCTCAAAGCATATGAGGATTCCTAACCTTCCATGTCTCGTCTCAAAAACAGGATTCCCTTCACCTGCGCAAAAGTATTCACCTTCCTTGTATATGGGAAAGAGCTTTATCTTGTCCCTCTTTCCTACAAGCTTACCGTCGGATATAACAAAGGCGGTATTGTAAAATTTTCCGCTTCTCTCTTCTGGATAGGTCCCCACCAATGTGAGCTTTTTACTTTGGGATAGTTCCTTGAGCTCTTCTAAAACTTCCTTGCAGGACTTTGCATGTTCTCTTAGGCTTTCGTAGTCAAAACCGCAGAGAAACATCTCTGGAAGAACAACCAGGGCATCTTCCAAAGGCTCTATAAAGCTCAAAAGCTTCCTTTTGTTCTCCTCTACTTTACCAAAGACTATCCGCCACTGCAGAACTGCACACTTTATCAAGGAGATGGCACCTCCTCCAGTATGGATTCTATTAGAGCCTGCCCGTCCACTCCATCCCTCAGGATCATCCTATGGACCAGACAGTAAGGAGCTAGGTCTTTTATGTCTTCTGGAACTACAAAATCCCTACCCCTGCAGTAAGCAAGGGCTTTTGCGCAGTTTATAAGGTGCATAGCACCCCTTGTAGATACTCCCAGAATGATATCTGGATGATTCCTAGTCCTTGACACTATTTCAACCACAAATTTTGCTATATCAGGAGATACGTAAAACCTACTTATCTGTTGTATGGTAGACAGTGTTTCATGAGGCTTTACCAAAGTAGTCAGCTTATCAATCTTTTCTAAAGGATTTTCTCCTCTGAGAATGCTTACTTCTGTTTCTTTGTCTGGATAACCGATGGAAATCCTCATGCTAAACCTGTCTAACTGGGATTCTGGCAGTGGGAAGGTTCCGTATTGCTCCAACGGGTTCTGAGTTGCTATAACAAAGAAGGGCTTGGGAAGCTCGTAGGTTATGCCGTCTACTGTAACCTTCCCTTCTGCCATAGCCTCCAAGAGTGCGCTTTGAGTTTTTGGAGTGGCTCTGTTTATCTCATCTGCCAAAATTATGTTGTGGAATATGGGCCCCTGTTTAAAGATGAAGGACTTTTTGGCTTGGTCGTATATACTAACGCCCAGTATGTCCGAAGGCAGAAGGTCGCTGGTAAATTGCACACGGGCAAAGGACAGACCCAAAACTTTTGATAAGGAGAGAGCCAAAGTGGTTTTACCCACACCAGGCACGTCTTCCAAAAGCAGATGACCACCAGAAAGAAAACACACCAAAGATCTAAGGACCACATCCTCCTTGCCCTTCAGGGTTGAGCTTACACTTTCCACAATAATTTGCGGGTTCATAGGACAAGCTACTATTTTATGCGAAAAGAAGAGTTTAAAATGTACTAAGAGTGAAATATCTAATAGCAGCCTTTTTGACTAGCTTTATAGTTAGCTATTTTTTTGTAGTTTTCAAGCATGGGCTTTTTGTTGACAAACAACAAGGTGTCCAAAAGTTTCATCGGGATCCAACTCCTAGGATAGGCGGGGTAGCTTTGTTTGTATCCCTTTTTTTAACTGGCTCATTGATGAACCTTTTTGGAAAGCCCTTTGGAAAGGAGTTTTTAGTCCTCTGCATGATTTCTTTACCTGTTTTTACCGCCGGACTTTTGGAAGATATAACTAAAAGAGTAGGTCCGAAGATAAGATTACTTTTTGCCTTTCTCTCAGGTATTTTAGCAGTGTTGTTTCTGTCCGCCAGGATAGAAAGAATAGATCTGCCTGGTTTTGACCATATTTTGACTTATAGTGCCTTTTCTTTGTTCTTTACGGCTTTTGCCTTGGCAGGTATGGCAAACGCTATGAACATAATAGACGGATTTAATGGCTTGGCCGGGGGTGTGGCAATAATCATATTTTTCTCATACGCTTACGTGAGCTTTGTTTTGCAGGATGAATTTTTACTTTACTTTAGCCTTGTCATGGCATCCGCTATTTTGGGTTTTCTACTTTTGAACTTTCCCTTTGGCAAGATCTTCCTAGGAGACAGTGGAAGTTATTTTATAGGTTTTTTGGCAGGTTTGGAAGGGGTGCTCTTGGTAAAAAGGCATCCAGAAGTTTCTCCATGGTTTGTGCTTATGCTTTTGGCTTATCCAGTATTTGAAACAGTTTTTTCCATCTACAGAAAAAAGTTTTTAAGAGGAGGCAGTCCTTTTGAACCCGATGCCGTACATCTGCATATGTTAATCTACAAAAGAATCATAAACAAAAGATACAAAAGAACCCATCCGGTAATAAGAAACTCCTTGACTTCTCCCTACCTCTGGGGCTTTCAGATAATGGTATCCATCCCCGCCCTTCTTTTTTGGAAAAATACAGCTATTTTAGTTTTATCTTTCTTAGCTTTCTGCCTTTTCTATATTCAGTTTTATTTCAAGATTGTCAGGTTTAAACGAGGATGTTTAAAAAATCCTTCAAGGTGGTTATAATAAAAGCTAAGATGTATGTAAAAAAGCTTAAAAGCCTTCAGAGCGAGTCAAGTTCCTGTGAGGCCGTCGATGGAAGGAATCCCAACTCCCATCAAAGTGCTTGGCAAGTTCTGAAGTCCGCCTTCCTCTTCCCTGTTTTTTGGAAATCCTTTGTTAGGCATTTCTCCCTCTTGGGTGAGGAGAAGGTTAGTTCCCTTAGAGGTTGGGGGGACGTCCCGATGAGGGATTTTCGAACAACCTCCCCAAAAGAGCGGATCTATAAAGTCGTAATGTTTTAAATTTACCTCTTGTGATCCTAAACTATTCAAGAAATCAACTATTTGGTTGATATCATACCTTAGAGCGGACATAGTAGCTATTTTAAACTGACTTTTGTGGTATAATTTTTATCTCTAAACCGCACCTTTTCCGCTTGGGTTGCCCGAAAGGGTGATGGAAAAGGGTGGCAAAACCCAAGGAGGTAGAGCATGAGTGTGGCTACTATGAATGAGCTTTTGGAGTCAGGTGTCCATTTTGGACACAGCAAGGGTAGATGGAACCCCAAGATGGCTCCCTTTTTATACGGAGTC
>CAZZKD010000060.1:0-2342 GCA_964655095.1 uncultured Thermocrinis sp. | reverse complement strand
GTTCTTAGGGGAGCTACCACCTCAGGAAACCACAAAGTATGCACCTACTCCAAACTTGGATAGGTTCTCAAGGGATCTCACACAAATGGCAAGAGAAGGAAAACTCGACCCAGTTATAGGAAGAGAGGGGGAAATAGAGAGAGTTATACAAATACTTGTTAGAAGACGCAAGAACAATCCAGTTCTCCTTGGAGATCCAGGAGTTGGAAAGACTGCTATAGTGGAAGGGTTGGCTCAGAGGATAGCAAACAAAGAGGTGCCAGAACCTCTGCTCAATAAGAGAGTTGTCGCTTTAGATTTGGCAGCGCTTGTGGCTGGCACAAAATACAGGGGACAGTTTGAAGAGCGCTTAAAAAATATTCTCAAGGAGCTTGAAAAGGCACCAAACGTAATACTCTTCATAGACGAAATCCACACCATCGTCGGTGCTGGCTCCGCTGAGGGGTCTATAGACGCATCCAACATGCTAAAGCCCGCATTGGCAAGGGGCGAAATACAAGTTATAGGTGCTACAACCATAGACGAATACAGAAAGTATATAGAGAAAGACGGGGCTTTGGAAAGAAGATTCCAACCAGTCTTTGTAAACGAACCTAACCAAGAAGATACTATAAGAATTCTTTACGGTCTTAAGAGTAAGTTTGAGGAATTTCACAACGTAGAATACACACCAGAATCTATAGAAAAGGCGGTGCAACTATCCGAAAGATACATAACGGACAGACATTTGCCAGATAAAGCCATAGACGTTTTGGATGAAGCTGGTTCTTTGGTAAAGTTAAGAGTATACCAACTATCACCAGAACTCAAAGAATTGGAAGATAAAATAAAAGAGATAGAGGCTAAGAAAGATTCTGCAGTGGCAGAACAAGATTACGAACGCGCTGCAAAGCTTAGAGACGAAGAGCTAAGACTAAGAGCAAAGTTTGAAAACATGAAAATGAAGTGGAAGCAGGAAATCGTGAAGAAAAGGCCAAAGGTTACAGAGGAAGATGTAGCTGAAGTAGTTGCAAGATGGACGGGCATCCCAGTCAAAAGAGTGCACGAGAGCGATACTCAAAAGCTATTACACATAGAAGATGAATTAATGAAAAGGGTAGTGGGACAGTATGAAGCTATAAAGGTTATTGCAAGGGCCATAAGAAGATCAAGAGTTGGGCTAAAGGGTATACACAGACCAATAGGAATTTTCCTCTTTTTAGGTCCTACAGGCGTTGGTAAAACGGAAACCGCAAAGGCTCTGGCTGAATATCTATTTGGCACAGAAGAGGCACTTATAAGGTTTGATATGTCCGAGTATATGGAAAAGCATACTGTTTCTAGACTTGTGGGTGCACCACCTGGATACGTGGGATACGAAGAAGGCGGACAGCTCACAGAAAAAGTAAGAAGGAGGCCGTACTCTGTCCTACTCTTTGATGAGATAGAAAAAGCCCATCCAGATGTGTTCAACATATTCCTGCAAATATTTGATGACGGAAGGCTAACAGACGCTATGGGTAGAACGGTTGATTTTTCCAACACCATCATAATCATGACATCCAACCTCGGAGCAAGGCTTATAGTTCACGGTGGAAAGATGGGCTTTGAGCAGAAGTTCGGCGTCATAGACTTTGAACAGATGAAGAAAAACGTAATGGAGCAAGTCAAAAGATCGTTCAATCCCGAATTTCTAAATCGTTTGGATGAAATCATAGTTTACAGAGCATTAGAGAAAGAAGACATAATGAAAATACTTGACATACAAATTGGAGAAATAAACAAAAGTCTTACCGATTGGAACGTAAAGGTAAAACTACACAAAAGCTTTTCTGAGTGGTTGGTGGAAAGGGAATACAAGCCTGAGTATGGAGCAAGGAGTATAAAAAGAGCTCTTCAGAAGCACGTGGAGGACCTGCTGGCAGAAGAGCTTTTAAAGGGTACTTTTCAAGATGTAGATACGGTAGAAATCAGAGTAAAGGACGACAAACCATACGTAAAACCTATCAAGAAGAGAGAAAAGCTGGAGGCTGTTTTTAGTCAAGAGAGTGAATGAGGATGTTCTAAAAATCCCTCAAGGTGGTTATAATAAAAGCTAAGATGTATGTAAAAAGGCTTAAAAGCCTTCAGAGCGAGCCAAGTTCCTGTGAGGGAACCAAAGGAAGGAATCCCAAGCAGGGAGAGACTAAAAAAGTCTCTCAAAGTGCTTGGCATTCCTTCCCTGTTCTTGGAAAGGTTTTGCCGAGGGACCTTTCTCCTCTGAAGCCCTTACTGGTGGAAGGGGCGTGGGATAGGGTGAGGAGAAGGTTAGTTCCCTTAGAGGTTGGAGGGACGTCCCTATGAGGGATTTTCGAGCAACCTCA
>CAZZKD010000059.1:0-2714 GCA_964655095.1 uncultured Thermocrinis sp. | reverse complement strand
TGGAGAATACGATGCGGGACCAGTCTGGAGCTATAGAACTTTTCCTATGAGAAAGGCAAGAAAGTCCAGCATATACAGAATGGAGGTTACAGAAAGTGCAGTGGATTGTGCATTAGAAGCTTTGGATTACGTGCTTGAAGATAGAGAGCCTAAAAAGATATATCCAAAGGGCTCTTGGAAACCTTACATGGATCAGTCCTACAGACGCGTAGATTGGTTTAAGGATAGCACTGAAGAGGTAATAAGAAAGGTCTATGCTTCGGATAGCCAGCCTGGAGCTTTGGCATGCTTAGGAGGAGAAGAATACTATCTTTACAATCCACACAAAGAGGATATGCTCAGAGGAAAGCCTGGAGAGATACTGGCAATTAGAGATGAGGCGGTATGCATTGGAACCATTGATGGGGCTGTTTGGATTACCCACATGAGAAAAAAGGAAAAAAACTCAATAAAACTTCCAGCCCAAAGGGTAATACCGCATCTTTTGGATAAGGCGAAGGAGGAGCCTATAAAACCTTGGGAGAAGATTGATTTTAATACCTACCGGGAGATCATTTACGAGGAGGTGGCAGGGATAGGATACATAACATTCAACTTTTACAACGGGGCTATGTCCACCCAGCAGTGTGAGAGACTTTTGGAAGTGTTTAGGTATGCAAAAGAAAGGCCGACAAAGGCTATTGTGCTTTTGGGACAGGAGGATTTCTTTTCAAACGGGATGAACTTAAATACTATAGAAGCCTCCGAAAGTCCGGCGGATGAATCCTGGAGAAACATAAACGCTATGGATGACCTATGTGAGGAAATTCTAAAAACATTGGACAAGCTGACTGTAGCAGGTCTGCAGGGAAATGCGGGAGCGGGTGGCGTTTTCTTAGCTCTAACTTGCGATTTAGTCTTTGCTAGGGAAGGTGTGGTTTTGAACCCCCACTATAAAAACATAGGCAATCTTTATGGGTCTGAGTTCTGGACATACACTCTACCTAAGAGGGTTGGGTGGGAAAAGGCAAAGGAAATAATGCAAAACAGAATGCCTATAAGCTCCAAAAAAGCTTACGAAATTGGCCTAATAGACTTAGTTTTTGGAAGAACACCAAAGGAGTTTAGGGAAAAAGTTTCTGGATTTCTTGAAAGCTTTATAAACACGAGTGATTATGATGTTTTTCTGAAAAAGAAAAGGGAGGAGAGGATTAGGGATTGGATGGAAAAACCGCTTTTTGAATACAGAAACGAAGAGCTTGAGAGAATGAAGCTTAACTTTTTTGGGTTTGACCCAAGCTATCACATAGCCCGCTACTATTTTGTCAGAAGAATACCACCTTTTAGAACACCTCCCTACCTTCCTTGAAGATTTCCCTGTTAACCAGAAAAACCCTGAGAAAGTAGTTTATTAATTCTGGCTCCTTCAGAGCCATTTGAAAAAATTCTTCCGTAAATCTATATATCTTTTCTCCTTGTAGATATATTCTCTTGGTTTATTCTTCTTAACCTCTCCGCTACATAGCTAGAAACAGTTAGCATTATCTCTTTTGCCAGCTCTTCCTTTGATTCAAAGTAGTTGTAAATATTGCCCACACTCATTCCAAGGGCGTTGGCAATATCCGGTATAACGGTGTTGTGATACCCTTTTTCAGAAAAAAGCTTACAGGCTGTTCTTATTATCTCAAGTTTTTTCTTTTCCTTAAGTAGGGACCTGTCCATGATAATTTTATTTAGTTAATTACAAAACTAAGGCAATAACTTTTTAAGTTTTATGTTTTCGCATTGAGAGCAACCAGTGGGGAGCTGAGGCTATTAAGCTACACTGTATCCTACCCTTTTTTAAATCTTGCAGATTTCGGAGTTTGAACTATATAATATATTTATGATTTACTCAGAAACTGTTAAATACGCTTTGTTGGCTTTAGCTTATTTAGCCTTACAGAAAGGGCGGCTTGTGAAGGTAGAAGAGATCGCTCAAGTGCAAAGCATCCCTAAACCCTTTCTCTCAAAGATCTTTCATAAACTGGTCAGGGAAAGGGTTTTAAAATCATACAAGGGTCCCAATGGGGGTTTTGCATTTGCTATCCAACCTGAAGAAATATCCATATACGATGTGATAAGATACCTTGATGAGGACTATCGCTTAGATTACTGCGCTTTGAGACCTGGAAGATGTGAAGAGTGGCAAACTTCACCCTGTGCAATTCATGATAAGTGGACAGACCTTAGGGAACATATTATGGAATACTTGACAACAACTACTATTGCAGAACTGGCAGGTGTTGAAGAAAAGCACAAAAAGTCAATCCAAGTGGATGGAAGGAAGACTTAGGAGATTGAAAGGTTATAATTATTGAAATACGTCGGGTGAGAAATTAAGAAAAAGGCAAGTTTTCTTGTTGGAAAGCTCTTTGGAGGGTAGGGACTTATAATATCCCTAAACCTCGCCAAATAAGTTTTTCAATTACATTAGCAGGTGGATGAAAGGTATAACACTTTTGGCTTACCTTTATGGATATGCTATTGGCTATAGCTTTTTCAGAAAAAGCTATGTGCTTGGTTAATTTCTCACTTAGAGTATAAATTTATAATGAGAGTGTCTATGAACAATCATTCGGAGGAAAGGTATAACGCTTTTGGCTTACCTTTATGGATATGCTATAGGCTATAGCTTTTTCAGAAAAAGCTATGTGCTTAAGTAATTTCTCACCCAGCGTATAGCATGATATAAT
>CAZZKD010000058.1:0-3414 GCA_964655095.1 uncultured Thermocrinis sp. | reverse complement strand
ATTGAAAGATTCTTTAAAAGCAAAAGATGAAAGTTTTAGGTATAGATCTGGCTGGGTCTGAAAAAAGAGCTACAGGCGTAGCCTACCTAATAAACAATAAAGTAAAATGTTATATCCTTCATAAAGACCAAGAGTTGCTGGAGCTTTCAAGGACCTTTTCTCACATATTTATTGATGCACCTTTATCTATTCCAAAGGGCAGGAAAGATCTAGAAAACAGAAGCGGTCCCCATCTTAGGGAATGCGATGTAATGCTAAGGCGCAGAGGAATAAAGTTCTTCCCTGTAACTTTGGGACCCATGAGGATCTTAACCAAAAGGGCTATTCAGCTTAAGAAGGTCTTAGAGGGTGAGGGAAAGTTTGTTTATGAAGTGTTCCCTGGAGCTTTTTACGACGTCATGGGTATAGGTAGAAAGGATAAGAAGTCCATACTTGGGCTTTACAAAAGGATGGGGCTTTATTTAGAGGATAGAGACTACACTCAGGATGAGTTGGATGCTGTAGCCTGTCTTCTTACAGGTTTAATGTTTCTTGAAGGCAAAGCGGAAGTGTTAAAAGGAGACGATGGCGCTATAATAATCCCAAAGCCTGTTCTATGATATACAAAAAATACATCTACCAGATGGAGAAAGAGGACTTTTATGAGTTTTTGCTAAGCTATGAAAAGGGCGTGGAAATAATTAAAGAAGGAGAACAGGTTCAGTTTG
Organism: uncultured Thermocrinis sp.; assembly: GCA_964655095.1. Taxonomy (GTDB): domain Bacteria; phylum Aquificota; class Aquificia; order Aquificales; family Aquificaceae; genus Thermocrinis. Next base: position 2,707 of record CAZZKD010000058.1, on the reverse strand, counting down.
CAACCTACGAGCCACTACTTGGGATGGAACCTATTGAAGTATACCAGGTTAAGGCAAAGGCTCCAAAAGAGAGCTTCAGACCTATAATGGTTGGGGATTTTTTGATCATTCCACCTTGGATAAAGTCCATACTGATAAATCCAGGAAGTGCTTTTGGGACGGGTCTTCATGCCACCACTCAGCTCTGTCTTAAGTCCATACAAAAATTCTTTCAGCCTGGTTGGAGTGCGGTAGATGTGGGATGCGGTTCCTGTATTCTTTCCATAGCATTAAAGCTTTTAGGAGCATCGGAGGTGCTTGCTATAGACATTGATCCATTAGCAGTTGAGGAGTGCAAGAAAAATGCAAGGGCAAACGGAGTTGATGTAAAAGTCTTGCAGGCTACCCCAGAAGAGCTAAACCACTGCTTTGACTTTTTGGTGGCAAACTTGGACATCCAGGTTTTCAGAAAATCTATGCCCAGTATAGTTAATCTATTCAACAAAATTGGGGTGTTCTCTGGTATATACGGAAAAGTTGAGTTAGGAGAATTTAAGCAGATGATAAAAGAGTATCCGGTAAAGGTAAAAAGCACCCAGTCAAAAGACGGTTGGTTAGTTGTAGTTTTGCAAAAGGACTATATATTATAAAGGCAGGGATGAGGTGGGTTTATAGGTCTTTTGCGTGGTTTTTCGTGATCCTTGCTTTCATTGGGCTCTTTCTTCCTTTACTTCCTACTGTCCCACTGCTATTGCTTGCCATGTTTTTTATGCTTAAGTCTTCAAAGAGAGATTTAGTTAGAATAAAGAAAATGCCTTTTGTGGGCAAAAAGATCTATCCTCATATAAAAAGGTGGGCAAAGTGGAATATACGATCGCAAAGTTCTTCCATCTAATAGGCGTTTTCCTTTGGGTTTCTGCTTCCTCTTCTTTGGGCCTGTTCATACTTTATGGAAACTTCAAAGAGACAGGATGCAAAAAGGACGTCATAAGAAACTTTTATAGGTGGATGACAAATATAGAAATATTTGGATTTGTGCTTGCTATTCTTATGGGACTTTACATGCTACATATACTAGAATACAGGTTTAACATAAACTGGCTTAACTACAAACTGCCTATTGTTTTCCTTCTCTTCCTTCCATTAGAGGTGATGAACTTCTGGTTTGTGAACTTTAAGATACCAAGAAGCAAAGACAAAGAAAAGGCATACAGACAATACGATATATTCAATTACGTGGTTGCTCTGCCTCTTGTGATAGGCTTTTTAAAGGTTGTTTATCTAGCGGTGGTGAAACCTTGAAAAAGGTAGTTGTTCTTTTCAGCGGAGGTGTAGAAAGCTCTTGTCTGCTTTATCTTTATCTTTCAAAAGGTTGGATAGTATATCCAACATATGTAATAACTGGCAACTTTTGGGAAAAGTTTGAGTATAGGAAGGCTTCTTATCTGTGGAGCTATGCAAAGAAAACTTATCCAAGGCTCATGCCCATAAGGTCCATAGTTCTAAAGGCTTCACAACCTAAGTATAAGCTTATAAAGACAGAGGAACAGCTGTTTATCCCCCTCAGAAACCTCACCCTTTTGACCGCAGTAGGTAATTATGCAATATCAAAGAGCGTCTACCATATAGGAATAGGAAGCTTAGGGCTTTATCCCTTCCCTGATAACAACTTCAATTATATAAAAGAAGTTCAAGCTTTGATGTCCAGAGGTGCAAACATATCGCTAACTGTAGATGTGCCACTAATTGGTATGAAAAAGTCAGAAGTAGTAAGAAGATTTAAGGATCTGGTGCCATTTCACCTTACCTTTTCCTGCATAAATCCAGTCGTCCGTAAAGGAAAAGTTTTCCACTGTAACAGATGTATAAAGTGCATAGAAAGGAAGGATGCTCTTAAGGAATTAGATAAAACTCTTTGAGAAAGAAAGCGAAACTTAGGAAAAAGCCCCAAAAGATGATAAACAGCTTTACAACTTCATTGTTTAGCTTCTGGGCTGTGAGTGCTCCCAAGTACCCACCTACAACAAAGCCACCCATCATCACCAAAACAAAATCATACATAACTTTACCACTGAAGAGGAATATAAACGCACCCAGAAGGTTTATCAAAAAACCAAGAAAGTTCTTTAGTCCTATGGCCACCTGTACGTTCGCTACGCCAGAAAGCGCAATTGAAGCCATCATCATAATACCTATACCAGCACCAAAGTAGCTTCCATAGATAGCAGTGGCAAACTGCAGAATAAAAGCTATAAAAGAATTACTGCGCACTCCCACGTTCTTCAGCATTCTCAATATGAAATCACTTAAAGCAAGCAAAAGGGTGGCAAAACCTATAAGGAAGGGGATGGCTTTCCGAAAAGTATCTGAAGGAGTGTTCATAAGTAGAAAAGCCCCCAGGATTGCCCCAAGAATAGAAGGTAGCAAAAAAATAACAAGCGTTGGAAAGTTTTCTTTTATGATTTGTCTGTAGCTGAAAGCTCCCGCTAAGGGACCTAACCACAAGGCTACCGTGTTGGTGATGTTTGCAGAAACTGGTTCCACACCAACCCAAATCAAGGCTGGAAAAGTTATAAGAGTCCCACCACCCGCAATGGCGTTTATAAAACCTGCAAAAAGAGAGGCTAAAAAAGCTATAATGTAGCTTTCCATGTTGTTTTTTTTTGAGTTGGAGGCAACGGGCGTATTCGACCCGCCGTAAAAGGGATTTGCAGTCCCTCGCCTAGCC
>CAZZKD010000057.1:0-1741 GCA_964655095.1 uncultured Thermocrinis sp. | reverse complement strand
CTTCTAACCAACTTTTGTAAGCTCTTTTCCTTTTTTCTGCCTGTTTTTCCACCAAAAGCAAAGACTTTATATACCTATATAAAACATCCGCCTGAGAGATTTGCTCGGGGTAATTTATGAGTAGGTCCCTGTATCTTAGGGAAGCAGAGTAGTAAAAACCGTAATCTTCGTAAAACTTACCGATTAGGTATTCGTGATCTGCCAGCTTTTTCTCAGCTTTTTCTATAAGCTCTAAGACCTTATCCTTATAGGGGCTTTCTGGATACTTGTTTAAAAAGTCCTTTGCCTTTTCTATGGCTACGTAGGTGTAGCTTTGGTCTCTGTAAGCATCCGGTGCCACCTTCATGTAGCTGTCTATAAGCAGATAGTAGATTTTTTCTGATTCTCTCGCCTCCGGATAGTTAAAGAGAAAGTCTTCCATATACACGATGGCATTTATGTAATCTTTATCCAGATAGTAGCTTTCACTTAGGGTCATCTTAATCTCCTTTATCTGTGACGGTGTGAAGTTTTCAAGATACTTGAGTGATTCTTTTAACTTCTCTATGGCTTTTTTGTAATCCCTATTGGCAAAGGCGCGCATACCTTCTGTGTAATACTCTATTGCCAATTGGGCCCTCTTTTCCTCCGTCACTTTTGCGCAAGAGAAAACCAAAAGGAAAGCAAGAAAAAAACTCAGCCATTTATCTTTCATACCTTACCTCATAGTTATTGTAATCTAAATCTTCCTTCTCAACTACTTTTACATTATCCAAACCCTTTGCTCCAATGAATTCTTCTACTGCCCTTTTCCTACCTTTTGGCACGAAGATCTCTAAGAATCCAGCGGGATAGTTTTGTATTTCCAAACTAAGCTCAAAGAAATAAAGGGCATTGCCTTTAACTTTACCCAATCCGCCACATAGGGGACACTCTTCAAAGAGAAGGTCTGGCACACTTTTCCCAGCCTTTTTTCTTACCATCTCCAGAACGCCCAATTTAGTAAATCCGTAGATCTGCACATTGCAAAGATCATCTCCAAGAGCTTCCTTTAGAGCTTTTATAACTTTATCTTTATTTTCTTGACTTTTCATGTCTATAAAATCTATCATTATTATTCCGCCAAGGTCTCTTAACACGATCTGTCTTGCTATCTCTTCAGCAGCTTCTAAGTTTGTTTTTAAAGCATTTTCTTCTTGGGTGTCTCCGCATGGGTCCCCACTGTTTACGTCTATAACAGTCATAGCTTCCGTTTCATCTATGACAATATACCCTCCTCCCCTAAGCCACACATACCTCTGAGAAATTTTCCTAAGCGCGTTTTTGAGCAGGAAAGCATCGTGCGTTTGCTTAATGTAAAATACCCTTTTCATAAGACTTCTCTCAAATTCTTCCAAAAAGCCCATTATCTTGTGCCATATTTCAATGTCATTGCAAAATATCGCTTCCATATCATACCAATAGGACCTTATTAAAGATAGATATTCAGGCTGTTCTTCCCATAGGACCTGTGGTTTTTTTAAACTCTCCAATTTGCTCCTTAGCTGTCTGTATATACCCCTTAACCTTTCAAGCTCTTCTAAGATCTCTTCTTTTTTTGCTCTTGCGGAGGATGTTCTTAGGATCACCCCTTCACTGCTTAAATGATCGGCTATAAAATTTAGCATATCGCATTTTTCTTCTTTTGACAGCTTGGAAGAGCACTTTACTTCTTGATTTTCCGGCATATAGACTATATACTTTCCCGGTATTTTTATTTTGT
>CAZZKD010000056.1:0-1959 GCA_964655095.1 uncultured Thermocrinis sp. | reverse complement strand
GGTAGATTTCAGACCAAACAAAGAGGTGGTAGGCATAGACAACAAAAGAAAGGTGGTTATAGTCAAAGGTGGGGAGGAGATAGCTTACGATAAGTGTCTTTTGGCTGCGGGTGCTAGTGCTTTTATTCCACCCATACCCGGGAGAGAATTGGGTGGTGGTACCACTGCAAAAAACTTGGACGACGCCAAAAGGATAAGGGATTTGGTTCTATCTGGAAGGGTAAAAAGGGTTGTGATCGTAGGAGCGGGTCCCATAGGTGTGGAGGACGCAGAAACTCTAAGGAGTATGGGCCTTCAGGTCGCTGTAGTGGAGTTTTTTGACAGAGTTCTCCCAAGAATGCTGGACAAATACATGGCAGACAGATACATGAAAATCCTTGAAGAAGAGGAGGGTATAGAGTTTTACCTAAACCACCAGGTTTTAGCAATACATGGGGAGGACGGTTGGGTAGAGGCAGTAGAAATAGTTCAAAATGGCAGTGATAGAAGAAAGTTCCTTAGGGCAGATTTGGTTATCCTTTCCACAGGCGTTAGACCAAGGACGCATTTGGTAGCAAATACGGACATAAAGATCCACATAGACGAAAGGACCGGAAGGGTTGTGGGTGGAATACTTGTGAATGAGTATCAGCAGACATCAGACAAAGACGTTTACGCCGCTGGAGACATATGCTCTGGAATTGATGCATGGGGCAGACAAAGGTGGATCGCCCTTTTTCCACCTGCTCAGCAAGGGGGAGCAGTGGCAGGCTACAACATGGCAGGTCTAAAGGTAAAGCATTCTGGTTTGGTGGATTATAACGCGGTAAAAACTCGTTCTGTGCCAGCGGGCAGTGGAGGAGTGTTTGAAGACGCAGAAAGTTCAATGGTCTTTGAATACGAGCAGTATCTGATTAAAGTATTTTTGAAGGAAGGTAGGGTATGCGGATACCAATTTGTAGGGCAACCAAAAACTAAAAGGCTAAACCAAAGAAATGCCTTTTTAAAAGATAAAGCGTGGGAGCACATAATGAAGGATAGAGGCTTGGGCTTAGAGGCTTCTGGAGTTTTGTTCCATCACTTTATAAATCAAAAAGACAGAAACTTTTCGCCAGAGGTGGTAAGGGTTATAAAGATGGGTATGCTGAGGAGTTTGGGAAATCCTAAGTTTGAAACTCCCCTGTTTTATCGGGAGTAAAAACTTCTACTCTATTCCTTCCCCCTTCCTTTGCCTTGTAAAGGGCAATATCTGCCTCTTTTATTAAATCATCTATACTCTCCATACCACTTCTAAATTCAGACGCTCCTATGCTAATAGAAACTAAAATCACTGTATGACCATACTCCACGGGTCTATTTGCTACCGCACTTCTTATCCTCTCGGCTAATATCTTTGCTCCATCTAAACCTGTATTGGGCAAAAGCACAGCAAACTCCTCCCCTCCCATTCTTGCACAAATGTCAGAGTGCCTTACCACACTTCTAAGCACATCTGCAAAGACTTTTAAAACTACATCTCCAGCGTCATGTCCATAAGTGTCGTTTATCTTTTTAAAGTGGTCTATATCCATGATCAAGAGAGACAGCTTTTTCCCATACCTTTTTGCCTCTTCAAAGATCAAATTGGCGTGTTCAAAGAAGAACCTTCTGTTTGGCAAACCGGTAAGTGAATCATAATAAGCCAATTCCTGAAGTTGTTTGTTCTTGGCTTCAAGCTCAGAAAGCAGATTGCCTATGGTTGAAGCAGCATCTATAAAGCTGTTTCTCAGATGGTCAAGTTCGTCCATTTTTTTGGAAGTTTCAAAGGGTTCTATTTTAGAAAAATCCCCCATTTTAATCCTATTGGAAAACTCCTGGAGTTTTATTATTCTGGCTATTAAATCCTCGGAGAACTTGTAGAGTAAGAAAGAAGATAACAATGATAGCGCGAAAGAATAAGCAACAAGCACACCCATCAAAGTGTAGAAGTTTGCGTATATG
>CAZZKD010000055.1:0-4628 GCA_964655095.1 uncultured Thermocrinis sp. | reverse complement strand
AGACAGTAAAGGGACAGGTTTTGAATATCATGATTCTACACTAACCACAGAAGAAGTTAAAAAGAAGCAAGGGGGCTTTTATTCTCAGCTTGTCTTTAGGTTTGACAAAAGGTGGAGAGCGGGTATTCAGTACAACCTTATAAACAAAAACGACGTCAAAAAAGATGGGGTTAAGAATGATTTGCCAAAGAACCTTTCCGCTTACTATGCTATGCTTGAGTTTAGTCCTACGGAGTTTTCCCGCATAAGACTGCAAGCAGGACAAAACAGGGCATTCTACGAAGGAGGTAGAAGAAAAACAGTAAATGAGGTCATCCTTCAGTTTAACTTTGCCATAGGAGCCCACGGTGCCCACCCCTTCTGACAAGTTTGCCCCCTCTGGGGGCTTTTTAAAAGGAGGCTAAAGACATGAGAGTTATGCTCTTTATTTTGATCCTTGTTGGTTTTAGTTTAGCCCAGCTAAAAGTAGTTGCGACTTATCCCTGGATAGGAGAGCTGGTAAAGGAGATAGGAAAAGATAAGGTAAAGATTCATATCATCGCAAAAGGCACCGATGACCCTCACTTTGTTGTTCCAAAGCCTTCCCACATTGCTAAAATGAGGGATGCAAACCTTTTGATCATCCAAGGTGCAAGCATAGAGATAGGCTTTCTTCCTCCCCTTCTTCAGCAATCCAACAATCCCAGGATTCAGCCGGGTAGAGAGGGCTTTTTGGACCTTTCCCAGTTTGTGGAACTTATAGAGAAACCTCAGAGAGTTTCCAGAGAGATGGGAGATGTGCATCCAGAAGGAAATCCCCATTACAATTTGGACCCACACAACATACCCATTCTGGCAAGAGCTGTCGCAGAAAGAATGTGTCAGCTGGATAGCCCAAACTGCTCTTACTACAGAGCTAATCTTGAAGACTTTTTGGGAAGATGGAACGCAAAGTTAAAGGAGTGGGACAGAGAATTCTCAAAGCTAAGGGGAACTAAGGTTATAAGCTATCACAAGCTGTATAACTATTTCTTAAGTAGATACGGGATAGTTTTGGTGGGAACTTTGGAACCACTTCCGGGCATTCCTCCAACTGCCAAGCACATAGAAAACCTCACCGCCCAAGCCCAAGGAGTGAAGTTTATCCTTCAGGATGTCTATCACGAAAAGAGGACTGCAGAATACTTGGCAAAAAGGTTAAATGCCAAAGTGCTAATCTTACCCCACGACGTGGGTGCGATGCCAGAAGCCAAGGATCTATTTTCCTTGTTTGATGAGATCCTCAAAAGGTTCAGCCAATGACAGACATACTCTTAAATGCCCTACTGCTTTCCTTCATTCTTTTGGGCATTCACGCCTACTTTGGGCTTGAGATAGTAAGGAGGGGGATAATCTTTACAGACATTGCCATAGCGCAGGCTTCTGCTTCGGGGCTTGCCCTCTCCCTTTTTTTCTTTGACAGACCCTCCTACTTTCTTTCCTTATCCTTTGCACTGCTTTCAAGTATTCTCATTGCTTTGTCCCAAAGGTTTAAAGAGTATTCAGAAGCTTTTATAGGCTTGATGTATGCTTTGGGCTTTTCTTCGGTGGTGCTTTTGCTTTCCAAATCTCCCCACGGTATGGAAGAGCTTCTAAAGCTTACCGCAAGGGACATTCTTTTTGTCTTTAGAGAAGAAACAATAAAAACAGGCCTTTTGTATGCGTTCATCGGGTTTTTGCTCTACATAAGGGAAAGGTTTTTAAAAGGGTATTTGAAGGATTTTGTCTTTTTTGTCCTGTTTGCTTTAACCGTAACAAGCTCGGTAAATCTGGTGGGAGTGTTGGTGGTCTTTTCCATATTGGTTGCTCCTGCCCTTACCGCCAAGCTCTTAGGAAAGGGTCTTGTGTTTGCTTGGATATACGGCTCTGCGGTTAATACCTTAGCCATAGTTCTTTCCTTTCTTTTTGACCTTCCCACTGGCTTTAGTGTGGTGTTCTTTAACTCTTTTTTGGGTGTGCTGGTTTTCTTAGTTCGCCTGTTAAGTCGGAAAACTTCATAAAGCTCCTATCAGCACAGCTTTACTTTCTAAGCACTCTATCAGATTTTCCAAGTTTTCCCTTTTCACAAAATAAACTCTCCCACCTATTGGTTTTCCCAATTCTTTAAGTGGATTTATTCTGATGTAACCCAAGTTACTTGCAACATAGCCCGTAGTGTAGTCTTCGTCGTCGCTCCAACAAAGTTCTGCCAAAACACCACAATGGACGTTTTTTGTAGCCAATGCCAAAGCATCCATAAGCCTGTTTAAATACTTCCTTTTTATCCCCCTCTTTAAAAGGGCTTGCTTTATGGCTTTTCTGTCCTTCCAATCTACCCTTACTGTTCTTATGCCCCTTTCTTTGTCTGGCTCCAATCTTTCCCCCGTTTGCACGTCCATAAGCACTGCACCCCTCATATTACCACCCCTTGGATTTGGTCCTTTGTCCAAAAGCTCTAAAGCCTTCTGCCCAAGCTCCCGCTTTATTCCTACCTCCTCCAACTTTTCCAACGCAAAAGCCCTCGCATCTTCAACACACTTAAAGTCATAACTGTATATAGTTAAAGCCTTTGGGATCAGAAATACCTTCTCTACTTTTTCCACAGTAATTACCAACTTGTCGTAAGCTTTTGGCCTTCTAAGAAGCTCTTGAACCACTTGCTTTAAAGACCCTTCTTCTATAAGCCTTTCCGCTCCAGAAACGTGCATACCTTTTAGCTCAGCCCTCATACGCACGCTTATCATCTTTTGAATAGCCTTCCAAACCAACTAAAAACATATCCCAATCCAAAACCAACAATTAAACTGCCCACTACCAAAAGCCCAAGGGGAATGGGTGGTATGCGATAATACGTTCCGTTAAACTCAGGAGTAAGAACAAACTCCACAGGAGAACTGTTTAGATATACCAAGTAGCCAAAGCCTAAGAGCAAAGCTATGAAGAAGATAAAGTATATAAAAAGCTTCATAGCACACCCTCCTCTCTCTTTGCGTTTTCTATCTGCATAAGCACCTGTTCTTTGGATGTGCCTCCGTAGGTTTTCTTCCTGTCTGCGCAAACTCTTAGGTCCAAAAGCTTCAAGGCGGTTTCATCAAAAAGCTCAGAAAACTCTTTTAGCTCTTCCAAGCTAACCTCCTCAAGCCTTTTACCTTTTTCCAAAAGATAGCCCACCAAAGAACCCACTACTTTATGGGCTTGTCTAAAGGGTAAGCCCTTTAGCACAAGGTAGTTTGCCAAATCTGTAGCTAAGGTAAAGCCACCAGCACAGGAAAACATTCTTTCTTCGTTTATCTGCAAACCTTTTAACAAAAGAGTCATAACTTCCAAAGAGCTTCTTAGGATATCTAAGCTATCAAAGAGTGGTTCTTTGTCCTCCTGTAAGTCCCTGTTGTATGCGTAAGGGAGTCCCTTTAGGGTGGTTAGAAGACTTATTAAATTCCCATAGAGTCTTCCTGTCTTTCCTCTTATTAGCTCCAACACATCTGGATTTTTCTTTTGGGGCATTATGGAACTGCCGGTGCAAAGTCTGTCTGGCAAAGATACAAAGCCAAATTCCTCCGTTGACCACAATATTAAATCCTCTGAAAGCCTTGAAAGGTGCATACCACAAACCGCACAAGCGTAAAGCACGTCAAGGATAAAGTCCCTTTCTGCGGTAGCATAAAGAGAGTTTCTGATAACAGACCTAAATCCAAGTTCCTTTGCGGTATAAAACCTATCTATGGGGAAATCCACACCCGCACTCGCACCGCTACCCAAGGGAAGACCATCTGCAAACCTGTAAGCATTGGCAAATCTTAAGCTGTCTGTCAAAAAGGCTTCTCTGTATGCCAAAAAGTAATGAGCAAGCCTTATAGGTTGAGCCCTCTGAAGGTGTGTATAAGAAGGTATTAAAACATCCACCGTTTTTTCAGCAAGCTCTACCAAAGCTACTCTTAGCTTCCTTAGATCCTTTAGTATTTTTTCTATCTCTTCCTTTAGAAAAAGTCTTTCGTCGGTTGCTACCTGGTCATTACGGGACCTTGCGGTATGCACCTTCCCACCCACCTCTCCTACCTTTTCCGTTAAAGCTCTTTCTATGTTCATATGCACATCCTCTAACTCTTCCAAAAACTCCATCTTTCCACTTTCCACATCTTCCTTTAGCTTTAGCAATCCAGATATTAATAGCTCTTCTTCTTCCTTTGTGATTACTCCAGCTTGGCTCAGCGCCTTTACGTGGGCAATGCTTTGCCTTATGTCCTGAAGGGCAAGCCTTTTGTCAAAGCTAACCGATTGAGTAAATTTCTCCACAAGCTTTTCTGTTTTCTCTTTAAACCTTCCTTCCCAAGGTTTTTGCATAGGATTATTTTAAACTTGCTATTTGGGTTTGTTGAGAGAGAAAATCTCTTCTGGTGTTCCTCTTCAGCTAAGCCAGCGGTCAAAAGTGTTAAAACGACCATCTTTCTCTTTGAATTAACTCGATAAACTTAATGCACTCAATCCCAATCCCTTTACAAACCCAAGGTATTCTATTGGTTTTTCTTGTTGATTCCTCTGTTACGATTATGTAGTTATTTCTAAATAACCGTCCGCTCTCTTTTTCCTTCTTTACAATGGCAAGAGCAATTAACCAGGGGTCAGCATTAGGC
>CAZZKD010000054.1:0-3988 GCA_964655095.1 uncultured Thermocrinis sp. | reverse complement strand
TTTAGGAGTTCTTCCTACTTTTACAGATAGGACAGTTGGGCAGTAAGTAGGTATTGACTGTTGGATTTGTTGGAATAGATTAGAAAGATTATTCATTTTTAAACCTCCTTTGGTAGGGTTTAGGGGTATTATAAGTCCCTGCCCTCCAAAGGGCTTTTTAACAAGAAAACTTGCCTTTTTCTTAATTTCTCACCCGACGTATTTACTAAAATAATAACGCTAAGATGAAACAAGTTATAGTCATACCATCAAGGCTCAGCTCCACTAGGCTTAGGGAGAAACCGCTCCAGCTTATAAAAGGCAAACCTTTAATAAGGTGGGTAGTGGAAGGATGTATAAAAACAGGAAAAGAGGTTATACTTGCGGTAGATAGTGAAAGAATAGCCAAAGTAGTCCAAGATCTGCCCATCAGGATCGTCTTCACACCTTCAGAGCTTCCCTCTGGAAGTGATAGGGTAGCTTATGCCATAAAAGATATAGAGGCGGATTATGTGATTAACTACCAAGGTGATGAGCCTTTTGTTTATAAAGACGATGTAGAAAGCCTTCTTTCTGCTTTGGATGAATATCCTGTGGCTACCCTTGCTATACACGATCCGGATTCATACAACAGTCCCTCTTGTGTGAAAGTAGTTTTGGACGAAAATCAAAGGGCTTTATACTTTTCCAGAAGCCCCATCCCTTACATGAAGGGAGATTCCTCTATCTATCCCCTAAAACACGTAGGCATTTACGCTTTCAGAAGAGAAGTTCTTATAGATTTTGTCAGTTGGAAGCCATCCACTCTGGAAAGGCTTGAATCTTTGGAGCAACTTAGGCTCTTAGAAAAGGGAGTTGATATAAAGGTCTTACTTAGCTCAAACTACTACCACGGCGTTGATACAGAAGAGGACCTAAAGCTCGTGGAAGAGAAGATTACTTTTTACCTTTAACGTACTGCTCCCAATTTTCTGGATTGAAGGGAGAGAGTTCTCTTAGCAACTTTACTGTCTTTGGAAACTCTTCTGCCACGTAATCTACATCTTCCTCCGTGTTGTCCCTTCCAAAGCTGAAAACCAAAGAACCGTTGGCAACCTCCTTGGGCACGCCTATGGCAAAAAGCACGTGAGATTGCTTTAAAGCTAAGGATACACAGGCAGACCCAGAAGCGGTTTCCACACCCATAAGGTCAAGTCTTAGGAGCATAGCCTCTCCTTCTATAAGATGGACAATCAAAGAAAGGTGGTGTGGTAGCCTTTGGGTGGGATGTCCGGTAAATTCCACATAGTCAAGCTTTTCCTCTATGGCTTTTTTAAGCTTATCTCTGTAATAGGAAAGTCTTGTCATTCTGTCTTCTAACTCTTTTTGAGCTAGCTCTGCCGCCGCGCCAAAACCAACTATACCAGGTACATTCTCCGTTCCCGCTCTAACTCCCCTTTCTTGTGTTCCTCCTTCAATCAAGGGTCTAACTTTTACTCCTTTTCTTGTCCATAGAGCGCCTACTCCCTTTGGTCCATACATCAGGTGAGCTGTAAAAGATGCGCAATCCACCCCCCAATCCTTAAGATCAACAGGATAGTGTCCCAAGGTAGGGCAAGCATCCGTGTGGAATACAACCCTTGGGTTTTTCTCCTTAGCTGCTTTCACAAGCTCCTTTATGTTCTGTATTGTGCCTATCTCTCTGTTTGAGTGGCCTATGCTTACCAAAACGGTGTCCTCTCTTACTGCTTCCCTTACCTGATCTGGATGAATGATCCCATAGGAGTCCGGCTTTAGGTAGGTTACCTCCCAACCTTCTCTTTCCAAGCTCTTTAAGGGATGAAGTATGGAGTGATGCTCTATCTCCGTAGAGACTATGTGTCTTCCCCTTTTCTCATAAGCTTTTGCTATACCTTTTATAGCAAGATTGTTAGCTTCTATTCCCCCAGAAGTGAATATGATTTCCTCCGGAGAGTTGGCGCATATCAAGCTTGCTATCTTTTCTCTCGCTTCGTTTATGGCTTTTTTTGCCACTTGGCCGAAGCTGTGCAGAGAAGTGGGATTGCCAAAGTGTTCTCTAAAGTAAGGAAGCATAGCGTCCAGCACTTCTTGCGCTACGGGTGTGGTAGCTATGTGATCTAAATAAACAACTCTCTGTCCGACTTTCTTTATAAACATCGCTTACCTCCTTTCTAATTCTTCTGCAATAATCTTTGCTATACTAAGGAAAGCTTTAGCAGACTGAGAGTTTGCAGAGCTTTCCACTATTGGCACACCACTGTCTGAGGTTTCTGCAATTTCAGGCTCTATGGGAACAGAGCCAAGCACTTTGAGCCCGTAAGCTTGAGCAAAAGCCGCAACTCTACCTTTGCCAAATATGTAATACTTGCTACCAGATTCTGGACAGACAAAGTATGCCATGTTTTCTATTACCCCAAGTACTGGGATGTTTGTTTCTTTAAACATCACCACTGCCTTCTTTACGTCTGCAAGAGCAACATCTTGAGGGGTGGTAACTACTACAGCACCGTCAATTTCCACTGTTTGGGCAAGAGTCAGCTGAACATCGCCGGTGCCAGGTGGCAGGTCCAAAACTAAAAAGTCCAAACTACCCCACTTTACGTCAAACAAAAACTGAGTTAAAGCCTTCATAAGCATTGGACCACGCCATATAAGCGGTGTATCTTCCGAAGGAAGCAAAAAGCCCACAGACATTACCTTCATCCCAAAGGCTTCTGCAGGTATAATTCGGTTAAATTTATCTACTTCTACCCTTTGATTTTTTAGGCCCAGCATAGTTGGGATGCTCGGACCGTATATATCTCCATCCAAAAGACCAACCTTGTATCCAAGTTTGGATAAGGAGAGGGCAGTGTTCGTAGCTACGGTAGATTTGCCAACTCCACCCTTTCCGCTACCAACCACTATTAGATGTTTAACTCCAGGAAGTCTGGTTCTATGAAAAGCGGGACTTTGAACAGGTTGTTCCGTCTCAGTAAAGCTTATTTCAAAGTCCTGCAAACCTTCCACATCCTTTAAAACGCTCAAAGCCTTTTCCCTTATCTCCTTTTCTAAACTTCTGTTGGGTAGCATAAAGATCAACTTAAGCCTATCACCCACCAGCTTTATGTCCTTTACCAATTCAGAGAGTTTCTTGTTATTCACAGTTTGCTTTGCCAAAGAGTCCATTATTTCTTTTATTGCCATACCACGCCTCCAAGAAAATAAATATAATTTATTAACAAACTTTCATTATGAGTTTTCTCAATGAGTTTTAGTAGGCTCAAGCGGTGGTATTACAAGAAAAAATACGGAGAAGCCTTTGAGAGGTTCAACTGGGATTTGGACTTAAAAAAAAGAGTAAGGGATAGCTGTTTTGTGGTTTTTGACACAGAAACATCCCACACTGATTTTAAAACTGCGAAAGCCTTAAGTTTGGGCGCTTTTCGTTTGGAAGGCTTAAACCTAAAACTTTCTGACCACATAAGCTTTAAGATAAAAAATCCTGTTCAGAGCTTGGAAAGTGTAAAGGTGCATGGTATATTACCTGACGAGCTAAAGGGGGGAATAGAGCCCAAACAAGCCTGTAAAGAGTTTATTGAATTCTCTCGAGGATGCTTGCTTGTAGGGTACTTTACACAGATAGATGTTTGGGTAATGAGGAACATAGTAAAAGAAGCATGTGGGGGAGTTTTCTATCCTTACTACATGGACCTTGTAGACTTGCTGGAGGTTGAGAGTAAAATCCCTACCTTAGAGGAGCTTACCAAAAAGCTAAACTTGCCCCTATCAAGCCTTCACGACGCTTTGGAGGATGCTTACATGACTTCTTTGGTATTTCTTAAGCTGGTAAAAAAGCACGAAAACCTCCCAGTAGGAAAGCTCCCACTCAGAGTGTGATGTTTATAATAATTCCTGTGAGGCTTCTTATATTAGCTTCTGAGTCAAAGAGGAGGGTGGAGATACTTAAAATGCTCGGGTATAGCTTCTTTGTTATACCATCTCGGATAGAAGAGGGATACAGACAAAA
>CAZZKD010000053.1:0-12421 GCA_964655095.1 uncultured Thermocrinis sp. | reverse complement strand
AAACTCTGAGCTAAAGCAAGTTAAGAAAGCAAAAGAGTTGCTTTTAGAAAAACTTAAAAGCCTTCAGGACGAGCCAAGTTCCTGTGAGGGAACCGATGGAAGGAATCCCAAGCAGGGAGAGACTGTCTCTCAAAGTGCTTGGCAAGTTCTGGGGGTAGCCTTCCTCTTCCCTGTTCTTGGAAAGGATTTGCCGCGGGACCTCTTCCCTCTGAAGCCTTTCTTGGTGGGAGGGGCGTGGGATAGGGTGAGGAGAAGGTTAGTTCCCTTAGAGGTTGGAGGGACGTCCCTATGAGGGATTTTCGAGCAACCTCAGAGAGTGAGTAAGATTCCTCAGGGGGAACACCT
Organism: uncultured Thermocrinis sp.; assembly: GCA_964655095.1. Classification (GTDB taxonomy): domain Bacteria; phylum Aquificota; class Aquificia; order Aquificales; family Aquificaceae; genus Thermocrinis. The sequence goes on along the minus strand of CAZZKD010000053.1, from coordinate 12,076 downwards.
TTGATACTCCCCCTCTGCTACTAACACCTATGATTTTATCCGCGTAAGATGCTAAGACTTCTCTGAGTGTTACCACTATAAACTGGGCTGACCCTGATTTTTCCTTTATCAGCTCGCTCACAAGCCTTGCATTGGCTTCATCAAGGTGCGCGTCCACTTCGTCAAAGTAATAAAAAATTGAAGGCTTATACTCCTGTAAGGCAAAGATCAAAGATAGAGCTGCAAGAGTTTTTTCTCCTCCTGAGATAGCTTCTAAATACTGCACTTCCTTTCCCCTCGGCTTTACTATCAGGTTTATGCCCCCGTCAAAAGGACTTTCCCACTTTTCAAGTTCCATCTGAGCTTTACCGCCAGGAGAGAGCCTTGCAAAGATCTTTTTAAAGCTGGCGTTTATCTGCTCGTAGGCCTTGATAAAGGCGTTTAGTTTCTTTGTCTCTATCTCTTCTATCAGCTCCTTTATTGCCTTTCTCTCCTCTAAAAGTTTTCTGTCTCTTTCTACATAATCCTTATGTCTTTGGCTAAACTCCTCATAATCTTCCATAGCCTTAAAGTTTATGCTTCCGAGCAGGTTTATTTCCTTCTCAACTCTTGCAAGCTCATCCTTCAGGCGCGTATAACTTTCCTGAACCTCTGCTATAGGCTTTTCCTCTCCTAATTCTCTGATTTTCTCCAACAAAAACTCCTCTTTATCTCTTAGCTTTGCCAGTTCCCTTTCTATCCCAATCCTCTCCTCCAGCTTAACATCAATAAGCATTCTTTTCTGACCCAGAAGAGCCGTAATGTGTCTTATGCTTTCTTCTAAAGAATCTACTTTCTTGTAAAGTTCATAAGCTTGAAGATTTACATTCTTTAACTCTTCCTCAACTTTTTCTTTTTCTTGATTTAGTTCCTGGATTCTCCGGTTAATCTCCTCTATACTTCGCTGAATGTCCTCCACCTGTGCCTTTTTCTGCTTTATTTCCTGAAGAATGTTTTGTCTGTTTTGTTGAGTTTCTTGAAGTTTCAGTCTAAGGTTAAAAACCTCCTCCCTTTTCCTGTCTAAAAATCTTCTATACTTATCAGCTTTTTCTCTAAGTTCTTCCAGGCCAGATTCTTTAGCTATTTTAAGAAGGGACGAGTATCTAAACCTCAGATTTTCAAGCTTTTCCTCTTGGTAAAAAAGCTCTTCCTCAAGCTCCCTTTTCTCCGCTAATAGTTTTTCGTTTTGCTGGGCTAAAACCTTTAGATATTCCCTTCCATTTCTTATTCTTTCTTCTAAGCTCTTTATCTTTTCAAAACTTTCCTTATCCTTTTGTTCTACTTCTTTTATCCTCCTTTCTAGTATTTTTACTACACCTTCCTTTTCAACAAACTCATCTCTCAAGGATTTGTATTCTTTTTCCTTCTCCGCTTCTTCTTGTTTTAGCCTATCCAAAATACCTTCTAGCTCTACTACCTTCTCCTGGTAAAAACTCTTGCTGAGTGTTCCCCTTGACTCCAAATATCCTCCACTTATCACACCCGTCTTTTCAAAAAGCTCACCGTCCAAGCTAACCATTCTGTAATTGCCTATACCTAAAACCCTTGCCTTTTCAAAATCCTCTACTACTAACGTATCCCCAAAGACAAAACGGATGGCCTTTTCAAACTTCTTATCGTATTCAAGAAGGTTGATCACAAAGTCAATGTATCCCTTTATCCGCGGATAAGGTGGAAGAGGGAAGTCTTTTATGTGGCTTAGGGGTATAAAACTCATCCTACCAGCCTTTATCTCTTTAAGCCTGTAAATGCACCTTTGTGCTACCTCATCGTTTTCTACTACCACATAAGAGAGCCTTTGCCCCCCTGCTACTTCAACAGCCTTTAAATACTCATAATCTTTTACCCTTATTAGGTCCGCCACCCTACCATAAACCCCATGTATATCCTCAAAAGGAAGATGAGCATAATCTGCTTCTCTTAACTTTGACTTAAGAACAGCCAACTCTTGAAGTATCTCCTCCCTCTCCATCCTTAACTTCTTAAGCTTATCTTCCACCTCTTGTATCTTTGATTTTATTTTTCTTTGGGCTATCTCTTCCTCTTTCAGCATCTTTTGATAGTTCTCTTTCTTTAGAGCTTCCTCTCCTAAGGCGCTTTTTAGATTGCTTAGTTCATTTTCTAAATTCTTTATCTCCTCTTTTACCTTCTCCTGCTTTAACTCCCATTCTTTGAGTTTTAGCTCCAAGTTTGATATCTGACTTTTCCTTTCTTGAACAGATTTCAAAAGCGCATTAAGCTTTTCCTCCGTTTGGTGGATTTCTTCAAAGGATGCCTTCATATCTCTCTCTTTTTCTTTCAAACTCTCATTTACCCGCTCAAATTCCATTTGCACCTTGCTAATTTCTTCCTCCTTTTCTCTGAGCAAACCCTCCAACTGTTTCTCTTCCGTCATTAAGCCTTCTATATCCCTCTCCAAATGCATTATCCTTTTTTCTAAGTTTTGACCTTCACTGTATAATCTTTCAAGATCTTTATAACTGTTTTGTATTTCCTTATCTATCATCTCCAATCTTTCGCTCAACCTTCCAGTTTTTTCTCTGAAAGGTAGAAGGGTCTCCTTCACCTGAGAGAGCTCCTTTTCCAAAAATTTTGCCTGTTCCTGTAGCTCCTCACTAGATTTTTTCAAGTTTATTAACTCTTCCTCTACTAAAAATAGCTTTTGTTCTGTGCTGTGCCTTTCATCAACGGTCTTTAAAAGATCTTTGGAGCAAAGTTTTAGCTCCAAAACCCTTTTTCTTTCAGATAATTCCCTGTAAAGTTTTATCTTTTCAACCTCCGCTTTTAGCTTTTCCATCTGAACTTCCATCTCATCTATCAAAAGTCTGAGTTCTCTGTGTTTTAACTCTACTTCCCCCAACTGGGCAAGGGCCTTTTGCTTTTTCTCTTCATACTCGCCTATTCCTGCCACTTCCTCAATGAGCTTTCTTCTCTCCACAGGTGTCATCTTAAGAAACCTAACTATATCCCCCTGAAGTACGACGTTGTATCCGTTCTCGTATATGCCAGCTTTTGAAAGAAACTCGCTCAGTTCCCTTTCCTTTACAATCTGACCATTCAATCTAAAAACACTCCTTCCGTCCTGATAAACTTTCCTGGATAGGATTATGTCCTCTTCTGGTATGGGAAAGGCTCCAATGTTCTTAAATTGTACTTCCACATAAGCATAGTCTGCTTTATCCCCGTCCTTACTGAATATTAGATAGGACAAGTTTTTAGCCCTTAAAGCCTTTGAAGTGGCTATACCCAAGGCAAAGGAAATTGCGTCACCTATGTTTGATTTCCCTGAACCGTTGGGACCAACTACAGCTATAAAACCTTCTCCTAAAGGAATTTCCACCCTTTCCTTTCCATAAGATTTGAAGCCTTCTATAACTATTTTGTTTATGTACCCCTTCACCTCAGATATAATTATACGAACTTGGTGGGGAAAAGAAAAATATTTCAATGGAAGAGAGAACTGGAAGAAAAGCTTAGGCTTTTTTTAGATTCCTTCGAGCCTAAAATACTTCAGGAAGCGGTCTCCTACTATCCGCTTCAGGAAGGAAAGAGGATTAGACCTTTACTGTTGTGCGCAGTTTCCTCAGCTTATGGTGGAAACATACAAGATGCCATCGTCGTTGGATGCGCCATTGAGCTTATTCACAACTACTCTTTGGTTCACGATGACCTTCCTGCATTGGACAACGATTATTACAGAAGGGGAAAACCCACGTGTCATATGGTCTACGGAGAGGATATTGCACTTTTGGCAGGGGACGCGCTCCTAACTTTAGCCTTTGAAATACTTTCGGATGTGAAAAACTTCAGAACTTTAAATTCGGATAGGCTACTTCTGATCATAAACATCATCAGCAAAAAAGCAGGTGCAAAGGGGATGGTAGGTGGGCAGGTAATGGACATAAGGAAATTGGGAGATCAAAAGGAGATAACTCTCAAGAAAACCGCTCAGCTCTTTTCAGCTTGCTTCTTAGCAGGTGGTATAATAGCAGGTAAAGAGGATTTGCTTTCCAAGCTTGAGGATGCGGGACTGTCTTTTGGAATACTTTTTCAGATGTGTGACGACTACAAAGACAAGGACGGCTTTTACTTCCAGCTTGGCGAGCAACTGAAAAATGAGATAAACGTGAAAAAAGAAGAAGTCATATCAAAGCTTAAATTCTTGAACCTCTGGACGGAGGAGATGGAATATATTCTGAACTCTTTCGTATGATACCTAAGAGAATTTTTCTTGTTGGTTTTATGTGCAGTGGGAAGAGCACGGTAGGAAGGATTTTAGCTAAAAGACTCTCCTATTCTTTTGTAGACTTAGATGAATTTATAGAGGAAAGGAAGGGAAAGAGTATAGAAGAGATATTCTCAAACTACGGAGAAGAGTACTTCAGAAGGATGGAGCTTGAGGTTTTGGATTTGTTCTTAAACAAAGATAGAGTGGTGGTAAGCACAGGGGGAGGGCTAGGTGCCAACAGGGATGCTTTAAACAGGATGAAGTTGGTGGGTTTTGTGATCTGGTTGGATATAGATTTTGAAACCTTTTTGAAAAGGTGTTCCAACTCAGAGGGAAGACCCCTTTTAAAAAAAGGCCTAGATTATGTCAAAGAGCTTATGGAAAGGAGAAAGGAAGTTTACAGCCTGGCACACCTTAGGGTAGATGGCAGGAAAAGCCCTGAAGATTTAACGGATTATATACTACAAGAGCTAATGCTCACTTATAAGTAAGAGGTTTACCTTAGTTTTAGTGTGGCAACTGTTAGGATGCTTAAAAGTATGGAAACTACCCACAGTCTAACTACTATTTTAGGTTCCGGAATACCAGATAGTTCTAAATGGTGATGAAAGGGAGCCATTTTGAAAAGCCTCTTCCCTTTTGTTACCTTAAAGTATGTCACTTGAAGTATGACGCTCAAAGTTTCAAAAACAAACACGCCCCCCGCTATTGGAAGCACTAGCTCTGCTTTAGCAATCAGGGCAATAAGAGCCAAACCTGCACCAAGGGATAAAGATCCCACATCCCCCATAAACATCTGAGCTGGATAAGCGTTAAACCACAGAAAACCAAGACCAGCCCCGATTATAGCAAAGCACAGAACAGTCAAGTCCCCAGCATAGGGCACATAAGGTATGTTCAGATACTTGGCTATACTTACATGCCCCACGGCGTAAGCTATTATGCCAAGAGATGCAGCTGTTGTCATCACTGGACCAACAGCCAAACCATCCAAACCGTCTGTTAGGTTCACCGCGTTAGATGTAGCTACTATCACCAAGACCGCAAAGGGTATGTAAAAAATACCAATGTCTAGCTGAAGGTTCTTAAAAAGGGGAAAGTATATTTTTGTGCCCACGTTGGTAAAGTGGTATATAGCTAATGCAGTAATCGTTGCTACAAAAACCTGAGCAGAAAACTTAGCCTTTGCGGATATACCCTTTTTGTTCTTGAGCTTTGTATAATCATCCCACATTCCTATAAGTCCAAACCCGAGTATGCAAAAAGATATGATCCAAAAATAGGTTAAATCCAACCTCATAAGCAGAAGGGAGGAAAAAAGTACGGATAGAAGTATTACAAGTCCGCCCATTGTAGGAACTAACCTTTTTACTACGTGCCCTTCTGGTGTGTATTCTCTAACATATCCCTTAAATAGCCTTTGAATGTTTTTCATCTTCTTTAAAAAAACGGGAGATAAAAGTAATGTTAGTAAAAAGGCTATCATAACAGCAAGGAAAGACCTAAAGGTTATGTATTTGAACACATTGAAGCCGAAGAAAAAATCCTTCAGATAAAAGGACAGATGATAAAGCATTTTAGCACCTGTTCTTGCTAAAAAGTCTGTCTAATATGATGGCGCAGGCGTTTCTTACAGATAGATGGTTCCAATCACCAGCACCGTATATAGGCTCAAGGATATAATCAAAGCTCTGCATAAGATCTGGCGGTATACCGTATCCTGTACCAAAGACTATAAGAAAGTCTCTCTCCCTTTTATCTATTTCTCTTTTTAAATAATCGTAGCTGACTGTGTTTTGGTAAGTTCTAGCATCTGTGCCTACTACCGCTGGCTTTCTTCCCCTAGTGTTTTGAATGTCCTCCAAAACTTCATCAAAACTGTAAACAAGTTTTATCAACCTTACCGTTTCTGCCCTAGTTGGGTTTGTCTTTAACCCCTCCTCCGAGGACCAGTATTCTATCTGTTTTTTTATCACAGCCCTTTGGGCATCCACTGGATGAACGATGTAATAGGTGTTTATCTCATACGCTCTGGCAGGTCTGGCTATATCATGCAGGTCCATAGTAGTAAAGGAAGTTATTATGGTTCTCCCATCCCTGTCCATAGCTGGAAAGTGCAGTAAGGCAATAAATACATTATCGTTAAGCATTTACATTATTTTAATCATCTCCTTAACTTTGACAGAAGCTTCTCCCAGAAACTTTCCTTTGAAGTTCTTTGAACTAGGTATAACCTGGTTAAAATTTGGGTAAGATCCTTTATCAAGTTGTTATCAAAGGGGTTTTGGCTAATTATTCTTTTTATCAAATTAGGGTAGTATTTTATACTACCTGCATACTTAGGCTCCGCAGTGGTGTATCTTTCACACACTACTTTTATACTTTCATAAACCTTTTTCCCTTCGTATTCGTTGGAGACTTTGTTTACAGCAAGGAAGAATTCTTTAAGACCTTCGCTTGAGTTCATAACTTTAACCAACCCATAAGCATCTGCTATAGCAGTGGGTTCTGGCGTGGTTATAACTATAGGTATTTGAGATGAAGAAACTATTGCCAGTGTGTCTGAATGAATACCTGGCGGGGTATCAAAGATAACCCAGTCATACCTACCTTCTGCAAATTCCTGAAGCCTTAACAAAAGTGTCTTTAATTTACCAAAAGACATGTTTACCAATTCCCTTATACCACTACCGCTTGATATAAAATCAAAACCATCTTCTATAGGTACAACTATATCCTCAATTGGAACGTCTCCGGAAAAGAAATGGTATAGGTTTTTTGGTGGGGTTATTCCTAACATAAGGTGAATATTGCTTAGCCCAAGATCTCCATCTATGAGAAGAACCTTTTTACCGTTGGAATATAGTATCCTACCCATGTTTATAGTGATGATTGTCTTTCCAACCCCCCCTTTTCCACTTGCCACAGATATATAACCTGTAGATCTTTCTTTACCCTCCAATATCTTTAGTGGAAGTGCTTGTTTTTCCATCATTCTTCCACCTTTAAAAATAATCCCGCTATGTAATTGTAATCCGCCATAACTATGTCATTAGGAACCCTCTGACCTGTCGTAAAACAGAGTATGGGAAGTTTTGTACGGTATACAAGATTCAAAACATATCCGTAATAAACTGTCTCATCCATCTTTGTGAATATTAAGCCGTTTATGGGCAAAACACTAAACCTTTCTATGGCTTCTGCCATAACCCTTTCGTCCATATTTGCACTTACTGTGAAATAAATTTCTAAAGCAGGGAGTTTATTAAAAAAGGGTATAAGCTCTTTGACCCTCAAATTATCATAGTGGCTCCTGCCAGCCGTATCTACAAGAATGATATCTAAGGAAGAAAGCTCACCTATACATTCTCTAAACTTCTGTGGTGTGTCTGCGGTTCTAAAGGGTAGTTCCATTATATTTGTAAAGGCCATTAGCTGTTGAACCGCGCTAACTCTATAACTGTCTATTGTTATAACACCAACTTTTTTACCAAGTTCTTTTATGATATATGCCAGCTTTGCTACCGTGGTAGTTTTACCTACACCGGTAGGTCCTACAAGTGCGATGATTTTGAAATCTATCAAATTTTCCTTAAAATCCCTCAGTGTAGGTATGGTGTTTTCAAGACCCATTTTTAGAGACTCAAAGGTTTCTCCCTTAAGGTCAAGCTTTTTTAGCTCGTAATCATAACCGCAAGAGGCATCAATTATAGCCTTAGCTACATCCTTACTCATACCCTTATTTATAAGTTTGTTCATAAGATTAAGGGCTCTAAGAGAATATTCGCTCTCTATGGGTTTTATATCTTCGCTTGATTCTGCTCTTTGTTTTTTTACCAGTTCTACTACTTCCCTTAAACTCTCTTTAAGTTTGCTTATCTCTTCGTAAACATGCTCATGTCCCATTAAGTGAGAAGGAAAATCCTCTCTATCTGGTATGCCTATAGTAACTTCTAGTTGAGAACGATAAGGATAGGGCAAGAAGGGTATTAGTCTTTTCTTTACAATCTTTGTTGAGAGTATGGTCGCTTCTGGTCCGTATAAGTTTCTTACCTCCTCCACAGCCTCCTGAAGAGAATTAACCAACAATTTTTTAATCTTCATCCACCGCTCCTAATACTTTTAAGTTTACTTGCCTATCAAGTTCATTATACGATAGCACAGCTAATTGAGGAAGATAGGCTTCAAGAACCCTTTTTATGTGCCTTCTCAAGTTTGAACCAGTTATAAGAATGGGCTTAGCTTGATACTGGACAAACTTTGAAACTTCAAAGCTAATTTTAGGGTATATCTTATTAATAAGAACATCAAGAAACTCCTCTTCTCTACCTTCTTGTAAGTAAGCGCTTAGCTTAGCTTCCAACCTTGGAGCAATCACAATGGCATACAGAGTTTTATCCGTTAGGTATAATCTTGTTATCCTTTTTGAAAGCCTTTGTCTTACATACTCCGTTAGTATGTCCGCATCCTTTGTTTGTTCTACATAATCTGCCAAAGTTTCCACTATGGTAAGAAGGTCATTTATGGGTATACCCTCTTTGAGCAAGTTTTGCAATACTCTGTGCAGTATGGATATTGGTATCACATCAGGTATGAGTCCTTGCATAGCTTTTGGATATTTTCTTATTAGGTTTTCTACCAATTCCATCACCTCCCCTCTACCTAATATCTCATGTAGGTTTCTTTTTATCACCTCAGAAAGATGGGTTATTATTGCAGTGCTAACATCTACAACCATGTAACCCAATCTCTGAGCCTTGTCCCTCTGGTCCTCTGTTACCCAATAAGCTTTTAAGTTAAAGGCAGGATCTTGAGTTTCAATGCCGTCTATTGAACTTTTAGTATTACCCAAGTCTATTGCCAAATATCTATTTGGAACTACTTCATAACTGCTAACCTCCATACCTCTTATAAGTATCCTATACTGATAGGGTTTTAATCTTAGATTGTCTCTTATGTGTACCAAAGGCACTAATACTCCAAACTCTTGGGCTATTTGCCTCCTCATTGATTTAATTCTCTCTGGTATGTCTCCTCCTTGAGATTCATCTACTAGAGGAACTAACCCATAACCTATTTCAAAGGCTATTACTTCTGGCTGTGTTATTAGCTCCTCTTCTGTCTTTTCCGCAGGCTTTTTCTGCTCTACAAAGAGTTTTTCCAACTCCTTTAATTCCCGTTCTTTAAGGCTTCTTTTTAGAAGATAATATAAACCTCCCAGTATGCCAGCCATAAAAAAGAATGGTATCTTTGGAAAACCTGGAATAAGACCTATAAATGCCAAAAGGGCTGAAGAAAATAGGAATACTCTCGGTTCCTTAGAGAACTCTTCAAGAAAAACTCTCCCAAGCTGATCCTTGGAAGAGGATTTTGTCACCACTATACCAGCAGCAGTAGAAAGCATAAGAGCTGGTATTTGACTTGCTAAACCTTCTCCAACGGTAAGTAGTGTGTATGTGGCTATTGCCTCCGAAAAAGGCATTCCTTTTATCACTATACCCACGACCAACCCACCTACCAAACTCAGAAAGAGTATTATTAAAGCCGCAATGGCATCTCCTCTTATAAACTTGCTTGCACCATCCATGGAACCATAGAAGGATGCTTCCTGTTCTAATTGTGCCCTTCTTCTGCGCGCTTCCTCTTCCGTGATAAGCCCAGCGTTGAGGTCCGCGTCTATACTCATCTGCTTACCTGGCATTGCATCAAGGGTAAACCTTGCTGCTACTTCGGACACCCTTTCTGCACCTCTTGTTATAACAACAAAGTTTATGACTATAAAAATGAAAAAGACCACCAATCCAACCACCACATCCCCACCCACCACAAATTTACCGAAACCTTCTATTACGTGCCCCGCAGCAGCTGTACCTTCGTGTCCATATAGAAGTATACGCCTTGCAGCAGCTATGTTTAAGGATAATCTCAGTAAAGTTCCCAAAAGTAGAATAGATGGAAAGGCAGAAAGTTCTAAGGGTTCTTTTATAAAAGTGGTAAGAATAAGTACAGTTAAGGATAGTGTTATGCTAAGCGTCAAAAGTATATCAAGCAATAGGGCTGGGATGGGTAAAACTATTGCGGTCAGTATGACCACAAAGGCTAATACTATCCAACCCTGCGTTAGGTTCATGATAAAATTTTAAGACCTGTTATGCACATACAAATCATAAAGGGCAGCTTGCTTGAAGTTGATGCGGATGTGATAGTTAATCCTGCTAACTCTCTTGGATTGATGGGTGGTGGAGTGGCTGGTGTAATAAAAAGGTTTGGGGGTAAAGAGATAGAGGAAGAGGCCGTTAGAAAGGCCCCCATTGAAATTGGTAATGCCATACTAACATCTGCAGGCAATCTGAAATTCAAGGGCGTTATACATGCTCCAACGATGGAAGAACCTGCTATGGCTACCACAGAAGAAAAAGTAAGAAAGGCGGTCAAAGCTGCGCTTAAACTGGTGGATGAGCTGGGTTTTGAAAGCGTAGCGTTACCTGGCATGGGCACAGGCGTAGGTAGATTACCCAAAGATATATCCGCAAGGGCTATGATAGAAGAGATCAAAGCTTTTAGTGCAAAGAATCTAAAAAAAGTAATACTCGTGGACCTGGACGAAGAAATGGTAAAGGCTTGGAGAGAAAACTTGTGAATGCTAATAGTCTCAGGAGGCTTTTTTGGTAAGCCTTGGAAACTCTACCAGTTTGAGGTTAAAGAGGTAAAGTTCTACAATTCCTTAAAAGAAATTCCAAAAGAAGACGGTTTTTTCGTATTTTCATATGCGCTTTCTACCGAAACGTTGGGAGTGGCAGTCCAAAGTTCTAATCTTCCTAAACTAATCTTTGTAAAAACAGGAAGCACTAAACAATTTAAGTTTTTCTACAACCCAGTAAAACTGGAGTTTCTGAACTTTTCCTTGGACAGAGAAGAATACATAAAAAGGGTAAAAGAGATTAAAAAGAAGATAGAAGAAGGCACTATATACCAGATTAACCTCTCCACAAGGATAGACTTTTTTCTGAAGGGTGAGCCTTTAGATTTGTTCCTGAATTTTTTCCAGATGCAGATAACACCTTACGCCTTTTTTTTAGATCTTGGAGATTTTTTCATAATCAGCGGTTCTATGGAGCTATTCCTTCAGAAAGTAGGGGATACAATCATAAGTAAGCCAATAAAGGGAACAGCTAAAACTGAGGAAAAACTCAGAGAAAGCTCAAAAGACAGAGCAGAAAACTTGATGATACTGGATATGATGAGAAACGACCTTTCAAGAATAGCAAAGGTTGGAAGCGTAAAAGTGAAAGAGCTATTCAAAATAGAAAGATACTCTACTCTATTTCAGATGCATTCCACAGTAAGCGCCAAAACTGATGCAGAGTTTGAGGAAATTTTGCTAAACACCTTTCCCCCGGCGTCCGTAACAGGTGCGCCAAAGAAAAAAGCGGTGGAGATAATAGACCATTTGGAACTTCATTCAAGAGATTACTATTGCGGATGTGCTGGCTTTAGATGGAAGAGCGACTTTACTCTAAGCGTGCTCATAAGGACAGTTTTTGGTAAAAAAGAAAAACTGTCTTACTTTGCCGGCTCTGGAATTATTTATGATTCACAAGAAGAAGAAGAGTGGAAAGAAACCCTTTCCAAAGTCCAAGCATTCTACTCCATTTAAAGTTGATTTAAACCAAATTTCCATTTTAAATTTATAGTATCTCAGGTTTTTTCCAAAAATTCATACCCGCTTCTCTAACCCCTTGCATTTTGTTTTTCACTGTGTTATATTATAACTGGAAGCTCTCAGAGTGAAATAGGGTCTTCCAAGGGAGCCAATGGAAGGAATCCCTT
>CAZZKD010000052.1:0-2048 GCA_964655095.1 uncultured Thermocrinis sp. | reverse complement strand
GGAGTTAAGGCTCCTTGGAAGTAAAATCCCCTCCTTTGCGTAAGCGTTTATGAGAGAATAAATACCAACAGAATCTTTGAGAATAGCCTTTCTTAAACCCATACTTTAATTTTAAGCCTCAGTCAAAAAGTGTTAATATTTTCCTATTATGCGAGTGATCCTAAGCAACAATGAAATACCTAAAAGATGGTTTAACATAATCCCCTATTTGCCAAGGCCATTGGACCCACCTCTGGACCCTAATACAGGTAATCCAGTAGATCCTTCTGCACTGCTTGCCATATTTCCAGAGCCCATAGTGGAGCAAGAAGTGTCCCAAGAAGAATGGATAGATATCCCAGAGGAAGTGCTTAACGTGTATTCCCTATGGAGGCCCACACCACTACACAGGGCAAGAAGGCTGGAGGAATATTTGCAAACCCCTGCCAAGATATACTACAAAAACGAAAGCCTTTCACCACCAGGCAGTCACAAGCCGAACACAGCCGTTGCTCAGGTTTATTACAATAAGATATCAGGCGTAAAAAAGCTAACTACAGAAACTGGCGCTGGACAGTGGGGAAGCTCCTTAGCCTTTGCGTCTCAGTTTTTTGGTCTGGAGTGTGAAGTTTTCATGGTTAGAATTAGCTACAATCAAAAACCATTCAGAAGGATACTAATGGAAACCTGGGGAGCCAAAGTTGTGCCTTCTCCCAGCAATCTCACCCAATCCGGCAAGAGGTTCTACGACGAAGATCCTGAGCACCCGGGTAGCCTGGGTATAGCTATAAGCGAAGCTATTGAGAGAGCTGTTACTACGCCAAATGCAAAATATTCGCTTGGGAGCGTCTTAAACCATGTTCTACTTCATCAAACAGTGATAGGTTTGGAGGCCAAAAGGCAGATGGAGATGATCGGAGAATATCCAGATATTATCGTAGGTTGCGTGGGAGGAGGAAGCAACTTTGCGGGTTTGGCTTTCCCCTTTCTAAAAGACAAGCTTACCGGAGAGAGACCGAACCTTGAGGTTATAGCGGTTGAGCCGGAGGCTTGCCCAACGCTTACCAAAGGAGAGTACAGATACGACTATGGAGACACTGCAAAGCTAACACCCCTTATAAAGATGTACACCTTAGGACACGACTTTGTTCCACCACCTATACATGCGGGTGGTCTGAGGTATCACGGAGATGCTCCCCTCGTGTGTTTGCTATACGACGAAGGTTTCATATCCGCAACAGCTTATAGACAAAGAGAGGTCTTTGAAGCAGCAGTTATCTTTGCCAGAACGGAAGGTATAGTGCCCGCTCCAGAATCTGCCCACGCCATAAAGAAAGTAGTTGACTTAGCCTTAGATTGTAAGGCAAAAGGAGAGCAGAAGACTATCCTATTTAACCTTTCTGGACACGGTTATTTTGATCTGAACGCCTATGATAAATTTTTAAGAGGAGAATTGCCAGACACATAAAAGTTGATATTTTTATCTTAGATAAGGAGGTGGCCCATGGACTTTTTGGGAAAGGATCAATCACCGCTTACAGCAGAAGAGTGGGAGACCTTAGAGAAAGCAATAATAAACGTAGCGAAGAATAGCTTAGTATGCAGAAGGTTTATGCCCGTGGTTGGACCCATAGGTGCAGGGCATCAGGTGATCTCATACGATGTTTTCCTTGGGGTAGAACCGGGTAGCTGTGAGGTAAGACCAGGAGAAGAGGCTCAAACATGTGAGCCTGTCAGAACTGGTCAGCGCAAACACATAGTATTACCCACCATTTATAAGCCCTTCTCCATAAGCTGGAGGGACCTTGAATACTGGAGGCAGTTTAATCTCCCAATGGACACATCCACCGCTTCCGCCGCATCCTTTGCCACCGCGGTGGCAGAAGACACGCTGATTATACACGGTAATAAGAAGCTGGGTATTGACGGACTGCTTACAGTGGAAGGAAGACAAACAATATCCATGAGTGACTGGGATGTTATGGGGAATGCTTTCAACGACGTTTCCTTGGGTATAGCAAAGCTAACAGAAAGCGGTTTCTTTGGTCCCTACCATCTCATCCTAAATC
>CAZZKD010000051.1:0-1619 GCA_964655095.1 uncultured Thermocrinis sp. | reverse complement strand
AGAAGAGGCTTTGCAAGAGGCTATAAGGCAAAGGAGATTGCAAGGTGAAAATAGCCTGATAGCTATACCAGAAATGGATCCTCAACTTAGCAAAGCTTTAGAAATAATAAAGGGACAGAGGCTGAAGAGAGTGGCAAATCTATGGTAACCTTAGCGATTGAGACCTCCTGCGATGAAACCGCTTTAGCTTTATATTCTCGGGAACATGGACTAATAGGGGATGTTCTGCTTTCTCAGACTAAAATTCACCAAGAGTTTGGTGGGGTAGTTCCCGAGCTTTCTGCAAGGGAGCACACTAAGAACCTTTTACCCCTCTTTGAGCTTCTCCTTAAAAAGACCAGCTTTGATCTTAACAAGGTTGACTTTATCTCCTTTACCCTAACTCCTGGCCTTATACTTTCCTTAGTGGTTGGTGCATCCTTTGCCAAATCCGTTGCCTATGCCTTAAGAAAACCCTTAGTGCCTGTGCATCATCTGGAGGGGCATATATACTCTGTCTTTGTAGAAAAACCTATTTCTTATCCCTTTTTGGCTTTAATTGTTTCTGGAGGTCATACGGACCTTTATTTGGTCAAAGATTTTGGAAAGTATGAATTCTTAGGTGGCACATTGGACGACGCAGTAGGAGAAAGCTATGATAAAACCGCTAAGCTTATGGGATTTGGCTATCCCGGTGGTCCCATACTGGATAGGTTGGCAAAGGAAGGAAAACCATCTTACAATCTACCAAGACCTATGATAGAAGAGCAAACTTTGAACATGTCCTTCAGTGGTCTAAAAACCGCAGTAAGGCGTATAGTAGAATCAGGTAATTATTCAAAAGAAGATTTAGCTTCTTCGTTTCAAGAAGCTGTTTTGGACGTGCTGGAAGCTAAAACACTGAAAGCTATTGAATTAACTGGGGTAAGAAGGTTGATTATAGTTGGTGGGGTATCTGCTAACAGCAGGCTTCGTCAAAGGTTTAAGGAACTTTCAAACAATTTAGGAATAGAACTTTACATACCCCATCCTAAGCTATCTACTGACAATGCAGTCATGATAGCTTATGCAGGTTTAGAGAGGTTTAAAAGGGGTGTAACCGCTCCCGATGATATAAATCCAGAACCAAACATTCTACTTGAAACCTTTGGGAGGATATGGTCATGAATGCAAAAGATCACATAAAAGAGAAAGCAGGTTATATCCTATCTAACTTGCTTTGCAACGGAGGAGAATACGGAGAGATCTTTTACGAAAAATCCATCACAAGCAGGATACAGCTGGAAGACAGTAAGATAGACAAAGTTCAGTGGGGGATTGATGAAGGTGTGGGCATAAGGCTAATAAAGGATGGAAAAACCTATTATGGATACACCACCGATATAACCTACGAAAACCTTCTTGAGATAGCAAGGGCTTTAGCTAAGGGTAGCGGTCATGGTCCAGTAGCAATTGGAAAAAAGCGCATTGTAGGATGGACTGAGGTAATAATAGACCCAGAAGAAAAGGACTTAAATTACAGGGCAGACATACTTCATAGGGCAAATGAAAAAGCCAGAAGCTTTGGAGATAAGATAAAACAGGTTTTAGTGGTTCTCATGGACAAAACGAGGGATATTATGGTGATAAACTCTTTGGGG
>CAZZKD010000050.1:0-1541 GCA_964655095.1 uncultured Thermocrinis sp. | reverse complement strand
CCCAGTGCCTATGGTCCTTCCCTTCTCATCCACTCTAAAACCCTGTAGCTTTAAACCCCCAGAGGTTACCATATAACCATCCCTGCTAAGTCTGAATTGCCCATCTCTGGTGTAATATAAAGTGTTGCTTATCGGATCCTTAATTATAAAAAGACCTCTACCTTGTATGGCAAGGTCTGTATTTACACCCGTCTGTTTAAAGTTGCCTATGGTCCAGAGCTTCTGCGTGCTATCCACCAGAATACCTGCCCCATACGTGGTAGATTTCATAGTGTTCGTCACAGTATTTAGGCCTATAGTAACTGAAGATATCACATCTTGAAAAATGGGCCTGCTTCCCTTAAAGCCTATGGTATTTACGTTAGCTAAGTTATCAGAGGTTATGTCCATCCAGGTTCTGTATGCGTTGAGTCCTGTAACTGCGTTAAAAAAGCTTCTCATCATGGCTAAACACCCCCTATGTATATTATTTTTGACGGATTTAGTAAGCTACCATCGGTAAGTTCAAAAAGAAACTCTCCGTTTATAACTGCCGCAGCTTTTATAACATCCCTCAAGCCAACTTGCATGTAGGGATATTCCATTCCGTCTTTGTATACCTTAACTTTAAACTGCCCTCCTGGAAGGTCCTCCAGACTAAGTTCATTTAAGCCCTTTTTAAGGTCCATCCTTAACTCTTTCACTACCGTGTCTCCATCCAAGAACTTAATTACTGCACCATTTATGTTTTCTGAAGAGAGAAGAGCATAATGTCCTTCCTTTAGCGTGTTAACTTCATCAACCGAAAAAACAACATCCTTACCCACTAGGGAAAGACTGGAAATTAGGGTAGATTGGTTAAAGAGGGCTTTTATGCCTTCGGTGAAGGATCTTATGTCGTTAAAAAACCTAACTTGGTTTAACTTGACCATATCGTCTAACATCTTTGAAAGATCCTGTGCTTGGAATGGATCCTGATATCTTAGCGTCTCCAGATATACTTTTAGAAAATCTTCAGAGCTCATACTATCTACACCAGGGGTGTAATTAGGTGGCAAGACCTTTGGCGCAGATGGTTTCAAGCTTACTTCCATCTTTACCCCTCCTTTCTTTTTTTGTTTAGCTCTTCTTGGAGTATTTGGGCAAAGCTCTTTTCAGCATACCTTGCATTTTCAATGCTTCCCTTTAGGTCGTAGATCCTTTCTTCTTTCTCTAAGATGATCTGGTTGTTTTTAACCTGCACCTTTACTATGTCTCCTTCTTTTAGGTTTAGTTTCTTTCTTATGTCGCTCGGCAAAGCTATCAGTCCCCTTGCCATTACCTTTGCAATTTCCTCCATGAGTTTGAATATATAAATTTGTTTGATAATGTCAAGTAGTTTGACGATCAAACTATATCAAACTTCTGGAGAACATCTATTTACGTTGCCAAAGCATTGAGGACAAAGGTCAAAGAATACCAAGAGGCCAAGACCTCCAAGCATCATATTTACCTGGGTTATGACCAAATTCTCTTGCCTCTCTGGTAGTATCTGATACTTTTCCAACCTTAGACCGCAAGCG
>CAZZKD010000049.1:0-3787 GCA_964655095.1 uncultured Thermocrinis sp. | reverse complement strand
CTTGGATTAGCAAACAACTCGGGCTCTTCCACTATCCGTTTACCAATTATAGGTAAAAGCTTTATACCCATTGGAGTAATCACAACTCCCAGGTTTTTTGCTTCTGCCTCCCTTGCTAAGTTTGTTAATATTTCTTCTTTCTTTTTCTCTACCTCTTTCGTTATTTTTGCAACTTCTTCTTCGTATTCCTTGCTCTCAAAAGCCTTAGGCATCTCTGTCTTAAGCAATTCTATGATCCTCTCCACTTCTTCTACAAAACCCTTTCCAACTCCAGCAGGCAGAAGTAGATACTTTGGACGCAATGGATCATCAAAGTTATACACGTAGCAAAGATCTTCGGGAACAGGCTCCTTTTGCGCTTTTTCTCTCAGCCTTCTCAATGCATAGGTAGTCCTCCCTACACTTTCTGGACCGGAGATAAAAATGTTATAACCTTCGCTGTTTGTGCTAAGAGCCAGATCAAAAGCTCTTTTCACTCTATCCTGCTTTAGAAACACTTCTTCTGGTTCTACTTCGCTTGTTGAAACTTCAAATGCATAACCATACTCTAAGTCTTTTCTACTTAACTTTCTTACACTCACAACTTTTTAATCTCTCTACCCAGTTTTTCCTCCACAGATTTTACCTTGGAAACCAGCCTGCCCGATTTGCCCTCTCTGTAATCTATCTTCATAGTTATGGAGATTCTGGGACAGTCTTTCTTTAGCTCCTCAAAGCCCCTCTTTAGGACTTCCATCACCTCCTCCCAGCTTTCCCCTTCTACAATGGTTCCCATAGGTGTAAGCACGTAAGGTAATCCTGATCTGTCTATTACATCCACCACCCTTGAGACATAATGACTCACACTTTCTCCTTTGCCCAAGGGAGTCATACTAACAAATACAAGGATGCTCATGGCAATAATAATATTTTATGGTAAAATGTAAAATAGAATACTTAGGAGGAAGAAATGAAAGGAAAGATAGTGGAAGTAATAGGAGCAGTTGTGGACGTAGAATTTTCTGAAAAAGAACTGCCCCCAATAAGGCATGGTCTAAAAACCATAAGGCGCTTTATAGACGACAGAGGTAATTGGGCTCAGGAAGAGTTATTCTTTGAGGTTGCACAGCACATAGGGGAGAGCAGGGTTAGAACAGTGGCTATGGGCCCTACAGATGGTTTGGTAAGGGGACAAGAGGTGGAATATTTAGGAGGACCTATTAGGGTGCCTGTGGGAAGAGCCACGCTTGGAAGGATATTCAACGTGATAGGTCAGCCTATAGATGAAGCTGGACCTGTCAATGCGGAAGAGTATTGGCCAATGTTTAAAGAACCACCACCTTTGGAGGAACAGTCTACAAAAGTGGAGATATTAGAAACTGGTATAAAGGTCGTAGACCTTCTGGAGCCCTATGTAAAGGGTGGGAAGGTTGGACTCTTTGGTGGTGCTGGAGTTGGAAAGACAGTCCTAATGCAAGAGCTTATACATAACATTGCCAAGTTCCACAAAGGTTTTTCTGTTGTTATAGGGGTGGGTGAAAGAACAAGAGAAGGAAACGACCTTTGGCACGAAATGAAAGAATCAGGAGTTCTTCCTTATACGGTAATGGTCTACGGTCAGATGAACGAACCACCGGGTGTTAGGTTCAGAGTGGCTCAAACTGGCATAACTATGGCTGAATACTTCAGAGACGTAGAAGGTCAAGACGTGCTTGTTTTCATAGATAACATATTCCGCTTTGTGCAAGCAGGCTCTGAGGTTTCCACCCTGCTTGGCAGGCTTCCATCTGCAGTTGGTTATCAACCTACACTAAACACGGACGTAGGTGAAGTGCAGGAGAGGATAACATCCACAAAGAAAGGTTCTCTTACATCCATTCAGGCGGTTTATGTGCCAGCGGACGACATAACGGACCCAGCCCCTTACTCGGTCTTTGCTCACTTGGATGCAACTACCGTGCTTGCCAGAAGGCTAGCAGAGCTTGGTATATATCCGGCGGTTGATCCTCTTGAATCTACATCTAAATACTTAGCACCGGAGTTTGTGGGAACAGAACATTATGAGACTGCTATGGAAGTTAAAAGGGTTCTTCAAAGATACAAAGAGCTTCAGGAAATAATAGCCATACTTGGAATGGAGGAGCTTTCCGAGGAAGATAAAGCTATAGTTAACAGGGCGAGGAGAATTCAAAGGTTCTTGGCTCAGCCTTTCCACGTGGCGGAGCAATTCACTGGTATGCCCGGAAAGTATGTAAAGCTTGAAGACAACATAAGGAGCTTTAAAGAAATCCTGACCGGTAAGTATGACCATCTTCCTGAGATGGCATTCTATATGGTTGGCACCATAGAGGAGGTGGTAGAAAAGGCTAAGGCTATGGGAGCCAAGGTTTGAGAAAAGACGGAAGAAAGCCCAACGAGCTAAGGCCAGTAAGAATTCAAAGGGATTATCTTAAATACCCAGAAGGGTCTGTTTTGATAGAGTTTGGAAATACAAAAGTGATATGCACCGTTTCGGTGCAGGATGGTGTTCCCCCTTTTTTGAAAGGCAAGGGGCAAGGTTGGATAACCGCCGAATACTCTATGCTTCCCAGGGCTGGTCAAACCAGAAGTATAAGAGAATCAGTTACTGGAAAGATTGGTGGTAGAACGCATGAGATACAGCGTATAATTGGAAGGGCTATGCGCACCGCCCTGGACCTTACCAAGGTTGGGGAAAGGACCTTTTGGATAGACTGCGATGTTATACAAGCGGACGGGGGAACAAGGACTGCTGCAATAACTGGTGCCTTCGTTGCATTAGCAGATGCGGTAATAAAGTTATACAACGAGGGGGTTCTAAACTATACTCCCATAAAGAACTTTGTAGCGGCGGTGAGCGTAGGTATAGTGGGGGATGAAGTTCTTTTGGACCTTAACTTTGAAGAGGATTCGGAAGCTAAGGTTGATATGAACTTGGTAGCCACTGCGGACGGCAAGATATCTGAGATCCAAGCGTTGGGAGAAGAGCACACTTTTACTAAAGAGCAATTTGAAAAGATGTTTGCTTTGGCTACTGGAGGTATAAAACAGCTTATAGAGCTTCAAAAGAGCTTTTTTGAAATCAGGGGCAACCTTTGGCTTAAGACTAACATAAAAGAAGCAAAGTTGGAATAGATTTTTCCCTGCATGGACAAAGCCAATGGTTAAGAAGCTCTATGGATTCGGTGGGCACTCTTACCTTTTTTGACAGTTAGTCTAAAATAAGCGCCTTTTGTGCGAATAAAAGCAATAACCTATAGCAAATTATCAAAAAGCCTATTGAAGTAGGATCCAAGGTGGGATATCATAGCCTAACGTTTATGATGGAGGGGATTTTAAAGACAAGGGAAGCTTTAAAAGAAAGAGGTATAAAGTTCGTTATTGAAAAGGTGGAAGATCCTGCTTTGGCTGTAATAAAGCATTGCAAAAACGCCTGTGCGCTCATAACGGATAGAGGATATCTAAAATATCAAAGAGCAAAGAGGAAAAAGGTAGCTTTTGGCTCTGAGGTGGCGGTATTCCAAGTAGAAGGGGATGTGGTGGTGCCAGTGGAAGTAGCGTCAGAGTTCCCCTCTGCATGGACAAATGTTCCATGCACACCCACCCTTGAAGGTGAGCCCTGCCGAGGGTTTAGGGACTTCTAAAGAAATCCCAAGGGAGCACTCCATCACCCTTAGCTCTCTCAAGATACCGCTTTAACGATACCTTGAGGAGTTCCTTTTTCGGCAGGCTCATACTTAAAACCTCCTTCAGAGAACTTCTCCAAAGGAGGTTTCCCATGATATAAAAT
>CAZZKD010000048.1:0-2305 GCA_964655095.1 uncultured Thermocrinis sp. | reverse complement strand
GAAATTATTACCAGCCTCAAAATATGGTGATCGTAGTTGTGGGAGATGTAGAACCTCTGGAAGTAAAAGATTACGTTGAACAAACTTTTGGTAAAGAAAAAGGAAGGCCTGTAGTAAAAGCCCAATATGTGCCAGAGCCTGAGCAATTGGAACCCAGATTTAAGAAAATAGAAGACAAGAGAATTGAAAGATCTTACTGGATAATAGGTTGGAGAGTAATGCCTGTCGGCATTAAAGAATACTACTCTCTTTTAGTTTTGGACCAGATTTTGAGTGGTGGAAGGACTTCAATTTTATACAGAGAGTTGGTTGAGAAGGGCATTGTCTACTCTGTATATGCGGGAGACTTTGCAAGACCAAGGGACAACCTTTTTGTAATATCCGCCAGCTTTGATCCAAAAAGATATGAGGAGGTAAAGAGAAGAGTTTCTGAAATACTTCAGGCTCTGCCTCAAAGCCTAACTGATGAGGAAATACAGAAGGCAAAGCAGAGGATAATAAACTCAGAAACCTTCTCCTTAGAAAGGGTTCAAAGGGAAGCTTACTACATTGGTTATTCCTTGACAGTGGTGGGACTTTTGGACTACTATCTTTACTTTGAAAACAACATAAGGTCCGTCAGGAAAAAGGACGTGGTGGATGTTCTACAAAAATACATACTCAGCAAACCATACTCTGAGATATTCATGCTACCACAAAGATGAAGTTGATTTTTATAATTTTTATTCTTTTTAGCTTAGCTTACGGAGGTCAGAACTTGAAAGAGGTTGTTTTGGAAAACGGCGTAAAGCTTATTCTAAAGGAAACGAAGGGTAGAGGGATCATTTCTGGTTATATCTTCGTTAAAGGAGGCACACATGGGGAGGAAAAAAGGGGAACTACAAACCTAATGGCAAGCTTATTGACAAAGGGGACAAAAACCTACAGCTCCTATGAAATTGCCAGCACCTTTGAAGATTGGGGAGGGTTCATAAGTTCTTCTGCTGCCGACGATTATGTGGAGATAAGCTTTGCCACAAGGCCCCAAGGGCTTGACCAAGCCCTGAAGGTTATAGAGAGTATGCTCCTTGAACCATCTTTCAAAGAAGAAGACCTTCAGGTGGAAAAAAGGAGAGCCTTGTCCCGCATAAGGTCAAGAAGGGAGGATGGTTTTGAGCTTGCAATGGAAAAGCTAAGACTTATAACTTACAGAGGAACTACCTACGAAGTTTCCCCCTTAGGGACAGAAGAGGATCTGCAAAAGATAGGTAGGGAAGACCTTTTGAAAAGGTGGGAGGAGCTTTTGAAAGGCAAAAACGTTGTAGTAGCGGTTGTGGGAGATGTTGATCTTGTAGAAATGGAAAGAAAATTTTCAGAAGTCTTTTCTCGCCTACCTTCGGGGGAATTTAGCTTTAGCACGCAGGAGCTTTTGGTAGAAGATAGTCTTATACAGAAGGTTCAAAGGGATGGTTCTCAGGCAACTGTCCTTTGTGCCTTTCAGGGGGTGCCCCCAAAGGGTAAAGACTTTTTTGCCTTTAGAGTTCTAAACAGCATTCTTGGAGATGGAATGACATCCAAGCTCTTTGACGAACTTAGAGAAAAAAGAGGCTATGCCTACGCTACCTATTCTATGTCTCCCATCAGGCTTTACTCTCCAAGGCTATTTGCCTACATAGGCACTTCCCCCGAAAAGAAGGAAAGTGCAATAAAGGACCTAATATGGGTGGTGCAGGACGCAAACATAACTGAAGAAGACATAGCTCTCGCCAAAAGAAAGATCATAGGTGGTTACCTTTTGGATAGACAAACGAGAGGAAGGCAAGCCTTTTACTTAGGCTTTTGGGAAATTGTAGGATTTGGATACAAGATGGAGCAAGATTACGTAAAGCACATAGAAGAGGTTTCTTTACAAGATGTACTAAAAGTGAGGGACGCTCTAAAAAAAGGCTATCACTGTGTGGTGGTGGAGCCATAATGAGACTAATCACATAAAGATAAGGTTTTTAGCATATCTTTAAGCCCTATGTTTAAAAAGCAAGTAGAGATCTCTTTGGATTTAGCTCAAAAGTGCGTAAAGTGCGCTCTGTGTAAATCCGTTTGTCCCACCTATCCATACATAAAGGAGGAGGGTGGGTTTGCAAGGGGTAGGCTTGTGTTGGCTGAGATGCTGTTAAACGGGGAAATATCGGAAACTAAGGAAGCTTACAAACACTTAGACCAGTGTGCCCTGTGTAGAAGGCGCGAGTGGATCTGTGCCAACGGCGTGGGATAGAAGGAGATCATCGTCAGCGTCAGACACCAAGAGGAGAGATGCGTGATCACAGGA
>CAZZKD010000047.1:0-5006 GCA_964655095.1 uncultured Thermocrinis sp. | reverse complement strand
TGGATGTTTATGTTTGCCTTTATCCTCTTGGGTCTTTATTCCCTGCGGAACATACCCATAGATAGACTTCCAGATGTAGATTTTCCCACAGTTAGCGTAGTTACCACCTACCCCGGTGCTGATCCTACGGTGGTGGATGTGAATGTAACCAGAGTAATAGAGGATCAAATATCAACCATAAGTGGTATAGAGTCTATAGTTTCCCAAAGTTTTTCTGGCACTTCTCGGATTACTATTACCTTTTCCCTTGAAAAGGATATAGATATAGCAGCTCAGGAAGTTAGAGATGCGGTCCAAAGGGCTATGAGAAGGCTTCCGGAGGGTGTGGATCCTCCCTTAGTTAGAAAAGTAGATACTTCCCTTGCACCCATATTGGTTGTTCTTCTTTATTCAAAAACTGCGGACTATCAAACCTTAGCCTATTGGGCTGACAAGATTATAAAGAGGGATATTGAAAGGATAGACGGAGTGGGACAGGTGGATTTGGGTGGATTTAGAGACAACGCAATGTGGATAAGGATAGATCCAGAAAAGCTCTATTCAAGGAACTTGGCTGTTCAGGAAGTTGTGGAAGCGGTAGTTAAAAATCACTTAGACTCACCTGCAGGTGCAATATACGGAAAGGAAAGAGACTACATAATCCGATTCTACGGTAAGGCAAAGGACGCAAAGGAGCTGGAAAGCATTTTTATAAACCCTAACCTTAGGCTCAGGGATATCGGTTATGTAGAGTTTGGAGAGGATGAAAAAAGAGGTATGGCAAGGTTTATGGGGGAGCAGGCTATAGCTTTTGTGATATACAAACAGTCCAAAACAAACACTGTAGCCACTGTGGAAAGAATAAAGCAAAGGATAGAAGAGTGGAATAAACAGCTTCCGCCTGATTTGAAGATGGCTACAAGCTTTGACGCCAGCGTGTTTGTAAAAGACAGCGTAAAGGCTGCGGTGGAGGAGATAATCATTGGGAGTTTCTTAACTTCACTGGTTGTTTACTTTTTCTTAGGTAGCTTAAGGCTCACCTTTGTCCCAGTCTTTGCCATACCCATTGCCCTTCTTGGAACAATTTTCTTTCTTTATCAAACAGACCAGTCTTTGAACACCTTTACCCTTTTGGCTCTTGCTGTGGCAGTAGGCATAGTTATAGACGATGCCATAGTAGTCTTAGAAAGCATTTACAGAAGGCGCAAAGAGGAAAACTTACCACCTTTAGAAGCAGGAGAAAAGGGGACAAGAGTGGTTATCTTTGCACTGCTTGCCTCAACCTCCTCTCTGATAATCGTATTTATACCTATCATATTTCTGAAGGGTGTAATAGGTAAGCTTTTTGGAAGCTTTGCTCTAACTTTGGTTGTAGCCATAGCCATCTCCTACTTAGTTGCCATAAGCTTTACGCCTATGGCTGTTTCCAGATTGGTAGATAAGGTTCCAGCAGAAAACCCCTTTACTAAGCTCTATGCAAGGTTTGAAAGCTATTTTGATAGAGCCCTTCGGTGGTCTTTGGACCACAAAGCTATAGTTATAGGCCTTTCCTTAGTTAGCGTAGTGATTGGTTTTCAGTTTTTTAGAATGACTAAGAAGGAGTTTTTTCCACTGGTGGATGAAGGTAGGTTTTTGATAAGGTTTGAAACGCCCGTAGGCTCATCCTTTGAATTTACCGAACAAAAAACAAAAGAAGTAGAAGAGATCATCAGAAAAAATCCATACGTAGAAAGGTTCGGCTTGGCTATGGGTCAGGGAGTGGCAGGAAGACCAACTGTTAACGGTGGTTTAGCCTTTGTTTATCTGGTGGAAAGGGACAAAAGACCCCATCAAAGGGAAGTTATGGAAATGTTAAGGGCAGAGTTTGCAAAGCTAAGGGATGTGAGAGTTAGCGTAGAGTCTGCTGGTGTAGTAGGTCCGGGGGGTGGAAGGCAGGTGGATATACAGTATGTGGTTAAAGGTCCAGATATAGAAGAGCTTCAGAATATAGCAAACAAACTTGTGGCAGAATTCCGAGGAAGACCCGGATACAGGGATGTGGATACGAACCTTAGGTTGAACGAACCACAGGTGCATATAAAAGTTAATCGGGAAAAGCTTGCAGACCTTGGTATAAGTGTGGAGCAGGTTTCTACTACCTTGAGGGTGCTTTTTGGAAAACTGCAGATAGCAACCTATGAGCTTGGCTCAGAAAGCTATGATGTTTATATAAAGGCTATTCCTTCTTTTGTGGAGGATGTGGAAAACCTAAGGAAAGTTTATCTCAAAAGTTTGAACGGATCCTTAGTGCCACTTTCTGAGGTGGTAGAGATAGAACAGAGAACTGGTTACCAATTTCTAAACAGATACAACAGACAGTATTCTTTTTCCTTTTTTGCAAACTTGTCTGGAGAGAAGTCCTTGGCAGAGGCTGTAAAGGAGCTGGAGGATTGGCTTAAAAACAACCTTCCACCTGGCTATACTTACGAAGCGGTAGGACAGGCAAAGGAATTTGCCAGAGCTTTTCAAGGCTTGGGTTTGGCTTTGATAGTTGCTTTGGTAGGTGTTTATATGGTCCTTGCGTCCTTGTTTGAAAGCTACAGACATCCCTTTACCGTTTTGGTAATGGTGCCTTTGTCCATAATGGGAGCCTTTGGGCTTTTGTGGCTCACAAATACTTCTCTTAGTGTTCCCTCTTACTTTGGAATAATACTGCTGGTGGGCATTATCGTCAGAGATGCGGTACTCTTTATAGAAAGGATTATACAACTCAAAAAGGAAGGCTTTCCCACCAGAGAAGCCATACTTCAGGCAAGAAGAGAAAGGCTAAGGCCTATAATCATGACTACCATAACCATAGTTTTTGCGTTGATACCCGTAGCCCTCGGTCTTACTGCTGGCTCAGAGCTCAGAAAACCCCTTGCCTTAGTGGTCATAGGTGGTATATTTACAGGACTACCTCTTAGCCTTTTCTTACTCCCTGTGCTTTACGAAACCTTTGATAGGATTGGTTACTTTAGAAAGAAGGCTTTAACAAAGTCCTCGTAGTTCTTTTGATTTAACATTCTTCTTGCCATTTGCATAACTTCCAAAGAAGCACCCTTGGGAAGATTATGAGCTTTTAGCCACTTTAAAAACTCATAGCGTGCCTTCATACTGGCACAAGCCACTTCTACTTTTTCCTCTGCCTTGTGTTCAAAGCTTGCTAAACTTCCAAAAGGATTTCGGTGAGAGTAAGCATCCACCGTTACCTTAGCGTCTGGATACTCTTTCAGAACTTCTTTTATAAGTCTTAGGTAGCCCCAATCCAGTATTCTATTTAGGTTAGGCTTTTCCTTGTAGATTTGGTTAAGTTCTTTTGGGCTTAAGAAGATACACCGAAACTCTACCAAATTTTCCAACGCCTGAATCTTTTTAAATAGCTCCTCGTCTTTGATTTTTTTGGAATCTTTTGGTGACAAGCTCAGGACCTTCTCAAAGTTTTCTGGTTTTAAGATGCAACAGCACAGCACCAATGGACCAAAAACATCTCCTTTTCCTGCCTCATCACATCCAACAACCACACGCTCCAGCTTTACCAACTTCAAAATTTCTTCTTTTAAAATCTGCGCATCTTTACCTTGGATAAGAAGAACACCGGAAGAGTAAAAGTTTATGAAGTTGTTTCCATCGGTGAGTGATAAAAAAGCATTAGATACATCTCTTTTGTAAAAACCCTTGGACAAAAGAAGGTCCAACGCCGAGTTCCAATACTCCTTTGGAAGCTTTAGGCTAATCTGATGCTTGTTTGAAAACACTACATTAGTATTATAGTCATCCAAGCGGTAAATGAGAAATTACCTAAGCACATAGGTTTATGTTTCACAAAATCCGTAAGTGTCAGATTTGGTGAAAAAGACAGGTTCATATAGATATGAAGGAGGTTTAAAAGATGCTCAGAATGGTTTCTATCGTTACCATAATTCAAAAGTATAAAGCTATTTCTGTAAAAATTCAAAAAGGTATTCGCATAATGAATAGTGTCTTTAGAACTACGGCTAACATTACTCGTATGGTGATTAACTTCTTTAAAACTGTGGCTGACGCAATCAATGTAGTGATTGCAAACTTGAAAGCTATTGCTCTTGTAATGCTTGTTATTTTCATAATTGATGTTCTGCCGATTAATGTTTTCTCAGTGCTTGCCTTTATTTTGACAAATATTTTTTCAGTGTTTGCCTTTATTTTGAAAACAATTTTATTTTAAATTGGCTTGACCCCTTTATCGTCATACATCTAAAATCCTCATCAATTCTCTATAAGCACATAAAAACCAAACCATTCATATACTCAACTGACAAGCTGAAAAACATGAGAATCTTTCAGTTCCACACGGTAGATTAGGAACCTAAATCCGCTGTCTCAAATATGGCTGTATATTATAAACTTTCAACTCCACACGGTAGATTAGGAACTATGACTAACCAAGCCCAAATTATTCAAGGTCTCCATCCCACACAGTGGGCTTAGAACTTGTCTGTTCCTTCCCAGTTTTTTTTTTGTCTCATAGGTCTCCATCCCACACAGTGGGCTTAGAACCTTGACAAAACTCGCAAAATACTCGCTCCCTTACCTTTCTAGTCTCCATCCCACACAGTGGGCTTAGAACTTTGCGTCAGGAAGTGCTAAATGACGATACCATTCCTGTCTCCATCCCACACAGTGGGCTTAGAACCCCAACTTACCACCTTAATCAAAATAAGACAAATCAATAATTTTGTCAAGGGGGTACCCCTCGCAAATGAAGGTTATTTTCCGAAAATGCGAGGTCGTGCAAAGTTGAGTGTGTTATTGTCAAATTTAAGTCTTTGTCTCCCAACACTTTAAGCAATCGTGCATAATTATGACTTTGCACAATTACATAATTATGACTTTATGTTTTTGTGATGACTGATGTCTCTCAGAAGCTTGAGAAACAAAGCCTTAGCTTATCTCAAATTGAGACAAAACAAAAGGAAAGACTATCCCTATTCAGTTGCCAAGTTAACAAGGGTCCTAGCAGAACCCTC
>CAZZKD010000046.1:0-9263 GCA_964655095.1 uncultured Thermocrinis sp. | reverse complement strand
TGGAAGGAGGGTTTGTTCAAACTGCGGTGCAGTGTATCACATAAAATACAATCCTCCAAAGAAGGAGGGAGTGTGCGACCTGTGTGGTGGAAATTTGGTGCAGAGGGAGGATGATAAAGAATCGGTAGTAAGAAACAGACTGGAGGTCTACAGAAGACAAACACAGCCACTAATTGATTTCTATAAAAAGAAAAGTATAATATATAAGTTGGATGCAATGAAAGGTGTAGAGGACTTGTTTTCAGAAATTGAAGGCATCATAAAAGATGGTGGATAAAAAACAGGTAGAACTATACTCTTTAAAGGAGCTGGAAAAAATAAAAAGGGCTTGCGATGTGGTTGTAGAGGTTTTGGAAGAGGTAGCAAAGCATGTTAAGCCCGGTGTTTCTACCTATGAGCTTGACCTGATAGCAAGGGATGTGGTAAAGAGCAGAGGAGCAAGGGCTGCCTTTCTTAACTACAAACCATCCTTTAGTAAAACACCCTATCCAGCAGCTTTGTGCGTGTCTGTAAACTCCGCGGTGGTTCATGGTCTGCCGAAAAAGGATGTTATACTACAGGAAGGGGATTTGGTAAGTCTTGACTTTGGAGCCATACTGGATGGGTATGCAGGCGACTCAGCCATTACTGTGCCAGTGAGAGAGGTATCTGAGGACAAGAAAAGACTCTTAAAAGCTACAAGGGAAGCCTTAGAAGAAGCAGTAAAAGCCTGCGTGCCTGGAAATTGGCTTTCCGATATAACCAAAGCCATAAAGAGGGTTGCGGACAAATATGGAGTTCATCCTGTAAAGAATCTGGGAGGGCATGGCATAGGAAGGAGAGTGCACGAACCCCCCTTTGTTCCTAATAATTTGGAGGACTTCAAGCACGAGAGGGATATGAGGCTCAGGGCGGGTATGGTTTTAGCCATAGAGCCTATGCTCGCCCTTGGCACAACCGAAATCACACACGACGGAGACCAATGGACAGTCCTTACAGCAGATGGAAGCCCTTCAGCCCATTATGAGTATGTAGTAGCAATTACAAAAGAGGGGCCAATGGTACTAACACAATTTAGAGAGGTTTTTTCTAATGCCTAAGAAAAAAGACCAGGAAAAGTATAAGGAAAAAGGGATAGTCCTTGAAGGTACTGTAGAGGAAGCATTGCCAAACGCTATGTTTAGAGTAAAGCTGGATACTGGACATGAGGTATTGGCTCACGTTTCTGGAAAGATGCGCGTGCACTTCATCAGAATACTGCCAGGGGATAGAGTAAAGGTTGAACTTTCCCCCTACGACCTAACCCGGGGAAGAATAGTATACAGAGAGTAATGTGGTATAATATTCTCCTTTTAGGAGGTTTGGAATGAAGGTAAAACCTTCCGTTAAGCCCATGTGTGCTAAGTGCAAGATAATAAGAAGAAAGGGCAAAGTTATGGTCATATGCGAAAATCCTAAGCATAAGCAAAGGCAAGGGTCCTAAGGAGGAAAGGCAATGGCAAGGATAGCGGGAGTTGATCTGCCAGACCATAAAAAGCTAGAAGTGGCTCTAACATACCTGTATGGCATAGGGTGGAAAAGAGCAAAGGAAATATGCGGGAAAACCGGCATACCATGCACAAAGCGATTGGGAGAGCTAAGTCCAGATGAGCTCAACACTATAAGAAAGTTCATTGAGCAAAACTATAAGGTGGAAGGAGACCTAAGAAGGGAAATTCAGCTAAACATAAAGAAACTAACTGATTTAGGGTGTTACAGAGGAATAAGACACGTAAGGGGATTACCTGTAAGAGGGCAGCAGACAAGGACTAACGCAAGAACGAGAAAAGGAAAAAGAAAAACGGTAGGTGGAACTAAGAAGAAAATAGCCAAGTAAGGAGGAAAGTAATGGCAAGAAAAAAACAAACTGCTAAAGGAGTAAAAAAACAGAAAAAAACTGTAACAAAAGGCATAGTTCATATTCTTAGCACATTCAATAATACCATAGTTAATATAACTGATGAGCAAGGGAATACACTTGTTTGGGAAAGTGGTGGGACTGTGGGTTTTAAAGGCACAAGAAAGAGCACGCCTTATGCTGCTCAGCTTGCTGCTCAAAAAGCGGTAAAGAGGGCTATACAAGAGTATGGACTCCAAGAAGCCGAGGTGGTAATCAAGGGTGCAGGTGCGGGTAGAGAATCGGCCTTAAAGGCCGTGCATGCCTCTGGACTTAGAATAACCAAAATGAGGGATACTACTCCCATACCTCATAATGGGTGCAGAGCTCCTGCAAGAAGGAGGGTGTGAAGAATGGGTAGGTATTTGGGTCCTTTAGTAAGAATAGACAGAAAATTAGGCGTAGTTGTATCGGGGAAAAAGAGTGCTTACAAAATCCTTTCTAGAAGAAACTTTCCACCAGGTCAGCATGGAAGGTTAAAAGGGAGAAAGAGAAAACTAACTGAATACGGATTACGACTTATGGAAAAGCAAAAATTAAAGTTCCTGTATGGTGGAATAAGAGAGAAACAGTTTAAAAAGTACTTTGATATGGCTTCAAAAGCCAAAGGAAACACGGGGCAGGTTTTGCTCCAGCTATTGGAAAGAAGGTTAGATAACGTTGTTTATAGATTAGGGATAGCCTGCACCAGAAGACAGGCAAGACAATTTGTGGCTCATGGTCATATATTGGTAAACGGTAAAGTGGTTGATATTCCATCCTATCAGGTCTCACCAGGGGATATAATAGAAGTAAAACCATCCTCAAGGGACATACCCCAAATTATTCAAAACATAGAAAACATAGATCCAAGAAGCGTGCCAGTGTGGTTAGAGCTGGATAAGGGAAACCTAAGGGGTAAGGTTCTTGATCTACCAAAAGACATACAGTTGGAAATACCAGTAAACATACAGTACATCATAGAGTTTTACTCAAGGGTTTAAGGAGGAACAAGATGATAAGGCAATTCGTTTACCCAACGAAGATTTTTTGGGAAGAGGTAAATCAAAGTTACGGTCGTTTTGTAGTAGAACCTTTAGAGAGAGGTTTTGGTATAACTGTGGGAAACTCCCTGCGACGAGTTCTTCTATCATCCATAGAAGGATATGCTATAACGGGTGTGAAAATATACGGCGTCTATCACGAGTTTTCTGCGTTAGACGGTGTGCAGGAGGATGTTTTGGAGATCATAGCAAACTTGAAGAAAATGAAATTCAAGATGAGGAATTCGGATGTGGAAATCCTTTATCTTAAGAAGAAAGGAGAAGGCACAGTTTATGCAAAGGACTTTTCTCTACCTCCCAGTGTGGAGCTGATAACTCCAGAGGCAAAAGTGTTGACTATTACAAGTCCAGATACAGAAGTTAACATGGAGGTAAGAATAGAAAGGGGTATGGGGTACGTGCCCACGGAGGAAATGGAAGCCTTTGGAGAGATCGGATGGATAATGATAGATGGAGATTTCAACCCAGTTAAACATGTGGCTTACAGAATAGAAAAAACAAGGGTTGAAAAAAGGAGTGACTACGATAGGTTGATCATGGAAGTTTACACCAATGGCACAAAAAGTCCAGAGGAGGTTGTAAAGGAAGCGGTTGGCATAATAGTTAGAAACTTCTCCGCATTGGAGCACATATCCTACGAGATACCTAGGGTAATAGAAGAACCTATTCCACCAGACGAATTTGTGGAGAAATTAGCCCTTCCGGTGGAGGAACTGGATGTATCCCAAAGGGCACTCAATTCAATAAAGAGAATGGGTATAAACACTATAGGAGATCTGGTTAGGCTTACAGAAGAGGAACTAAAGAGTACTAAAAACATAGGAAGAAAGGCCATAAATGAACTGAAAGAGGCTCTTAAGCAGTTGGGTCTGCACTTTGGAATGGACTTGACAGGTAGGAGGTAAGCTATGAGACACAGGGTTAAGAAAAAACACTTTGACAGAACAAAAGAGCAGAGATTAGCCCTTTGCCGCTCCCTTACCAGGGCATTGATCTTTGAGGAGAGAATAGAAACTTCTTTACAACGAGCAAAGGCAGTGCGTCCCTTCGTGGAAAAATTGATTACCTTAGGTAAAAGGGGAGACCTTGCAGCAAGAAGGAGGGCTCTTGAGCTTTTGCCAGACAGGAAAGCGGTCAAAAAACTCTTTGAAAACATCGCCCCACGTTTTGAAAATAGAAACGGTGGCTACACGAGGATAATCAAACTTCCATTGAGAAGGATAGGAGATTCCTGCGAGCTTGCCATACTTGAGTTCGTTGAATGATAAAGGGCATACTGTCTCTAATAATAAACGTCCTTATAGTGTTGGTTTTAGTTCATGCAATAGGCTCTTGGATACCACAAATAAGAGAAAGTGAATTTTACAGAAAGCTGGATAATATCATTGAGCCCATACTTCGTCCGATAAGGAGAGTTATACCTAGTTATGGCGGGCTGGATTTTTCTCCCCTTATACTCCTACTGATCCTTTATCTTATAAAGCATCTTTTTAAACTTTGAGGTTGGATCAATATTTGGTTGATAAAGGTTTGGCTCCCACCAGGGAGAAAGCCCAAGCCCTTATATTGGCCGGTATGGTGCTTGTAAACGGTAAATTGGCGGATAAGCCGGGTAGCAAGGTCAAAGAAGGTGCCAAGGTTGAAATAAAAGAACCTTTTAGATATGTCTCAAGGGGGGGATATAAGTTAGAGAACGCCCTTGATAGACTCGGTTTGTCCGTGGAAGGTTTTGTAGCTCTTGATGTAGGTTCATCTACGGGTGGTTTTACGGATTGCCTGCTACAGAGGGGAGCAAAAAGGGTTTATGCGGTGGATGTGGGTAAGGCTCAAATGGACCAAAAGCTAAGAAAAGACAGCAGAGTAGTTCTCTACGAAGAAACGGACGCCAGAGAGCTAACAGAAAAGCATGTGCCAGAAAAGGTAGATGTAATAACAATGGACGTATCTTTCATATCCTCCACAGCCCTTTTGCCCAACGCGGTTAGATTTTTAAAGGAAGACGGAATACTTTTAGTTCTTGTCAAACCTCAGTTTGAATTGCCCCCAAAGTATGTTAAAAAGGGAGTTGTGAAAGATGACGATAAAAAGGTGGAGGCTATCTTAAGAGTAGCAGAGTTCATCAAAAGTCTTGGCTATTCTGTAAAAAGAATAATCAAAGCTAAGCCGAAGGGTAGTAAAGGAAATGAAGAGTTCTTCATCTTAGCAAAAAAAGAGGAACCAGGTTTAGAGGATATCCAATCGGAGGCTTGGAATGCTGTTAAGGAGAATGTTTGAGGGTAATGAGCTTTCTGGAACATTGGGTGAATATCCCTTAACTGCGGAAAATCTATTCCGGGTTGGGCTTGCTTTATGCGCCTATCTTGCGATGGAAAGGGAGTTAGAAAAACCTACCTTAGGATTAAGCATACTTAACTTTGCCACTGCATCTTTGGCGGTAGGCTTTATGGCAGGTGGTGGAGATGTTTTTATCGGAGAAGGAGACCTGAGAGTTTTATACAGATTCAAAGAAAAACACGCATTGGTTTTCGAAGGCCTAACAGACCTTGAACTAAAAAAAGTAGAATCTATCCTTTTCAGTAGGTATAATATCCCAAGAAAGAGAGGTGAAGAGGTAGGTAAAATATGGATAGAAGGGAGGAAGCCCTAAGGCTGAGTGAAGAGACTATAAAGAAACTTCTAGAATTTGGCACAGAGTTGGACGAATACTACAGGAAGATCAGGGAAATTAGGGTTATGGAAGATTCCCTTTCTTTTCAGTCTGCGCTTATAAACGTAGAACACGCCTTTTTTATGGTGGTCCAGTCCCTCAATGTTCTTAGAGAGCAGTTAAACTTATTAAAAATAGCAGCTCAAAAAGGGGAGGTATTCTGATGGCTATAAAGTTTATTTTGCTTGATAAGGAAAGAAAACTCTCCCCTATTTTTGGAGAAATTTTGGACATAACTGGACACAAACTGATGGTTGCGCTAGATGAAACTAAGGCTATGGATTTATTAAATACTGTAAGACCAGACTTTATAATCCTGAACTATAGGGATATTAACTTTTTTTGGGATATTATCCAAAATGGTATATTCTCTTTGCCGTTGTTCTTGTTGGAAGACTACAAGCATGTAGATAAGATAAAAGAGTTGGGTTTTAGTGATTTCAACATAATTACAATTCCTTTTAATCCTTTGGAGTTTTTGAACAAGTCTGCAAAGCTTTATAATATGCACAAAGAAATTGAAGACAAAATTTCCGGCAGCTTTGGAATAACAAACATATTAATCTCTCTTCTATCAAAAGGGGTATCAGTAGGCGCCTTGCTTACTTCTGGTGATAGAATGTGTGAAGTTTATATAAAAAACGGCTCTGTCAAAGGACTCTCCTGCAGTTCAGAGGAGTTTTTGGAAATCTTAAAAGCAGAGGATGTTGACGTATATTTAATTCCTTACGAAGCAGATGTAAAGCTTAACACTTACTTTAAAAACAACCAAGAATTCTTAGCCCTTTTTGTTTCTCGTACACCAAAAAGCGTCCAAGAGGTTGCCCAAGAAGTTGCTCCAAGTATAAAAGCATGCGTTCTATTTTCCGTTGAAGATGACTTCTTTTTGATGGGCTTAGTTGATAAAGAAGGGTTACTTCAGAGAAACGTCTATCTTAGAATATACAGAAAAAAAGATGGAAGCATACCGCTGCTTTTTAACCTTGCACCTAATCAGAATTTTTCCACAATAAAAGAAAGCATAGAAAAGGTTCTTGGTGGATTGGAACAATTGAAGGCTCTGGTTTTGATGGACATCCTCCCTGAAGATACCCAAAGCATTCTTAACCTGCTTAGTCTATCCCCTAAACTTTATGTTATAACAAGCTTTCCCATAGCCTTAGGTTTGATTTCCTTGGGAGTGCCAGAAAAGAGGATAAAACTTATAGAAAGCTTTCCTGATGGGTTGCTTAATTTAGGAACAGGTAATGCACTTAGATTTATAAAAACACCCTTTTTGCCAGATAAAGGTAGTTTTGTTGTAATGGAGGAAGGAAGGAAAATTTTGTTCTCCTCCAAACTCTTTAGCTCTTATTGCCTTCCGGAAGATTACTCTCCCACCAAAAGCGCCAGCATGAATGTGATCATGCTTTACCATACTGTTAATTTCTTGGGATATGAAAATCCGACTGTATTAAGTTTCATTAGACTTTCTGATCCTACTGCCATATATCCAGCCTTTGGAAATCCAATCTTGGAAAAGGTGGATGAGCTAATGGACATAATCTCAAAGCATAAGGCGACTTTCAATCAGGCTAATTTGGAAGATGAAACATTAGTTTTAGGTTTGGTTAGCGGTCTACTGCTTGAATTTGAGAAAGAAATGCCCAGGGAGAAATACGAAAGCTTATTGGATAATCTTAGCGAATATGCAGATGTTGAAGATGGTGTGGTCTCTAAAGTATTTGTTGATATAAGACGCTTTCCCGAACTTTTTCTCTACGTCCTGCACTCTATAAAGGCTCCGCCAAGGATCCTGCTTTCTGCTCTTTATAAATTTGTAAAGGCAGAGATCCCTATATTTACCATATGAGTGGTTTTCCTACTCTTTCAAACCTAGGGTTCATCAAGGCTATAAGAAGCTGTTTTATTCCTGTTATAAAGCTCACTTCTGTGCTCTGGAGTGGAGGAACTTCTCCAGAGAAGTAAATAACAAATGCTTTTCCTACGATGTTTTCCCTTGGTAAAAACCCCCAATATCTGCTGTCCTCGCTGTTGTCTCTGTTATCTCCCATAACAAAATAGTGTCCTGGGGGTACTACTACAGGCCCAAAGTCCCTTCTCGAAAAAAACGCCTCTTCGTAAAACTGCACTTTATACTTAACTCCTTCTGGCAGCGTTTCTTCATCCACAATCTTTGTAAAGCCATCTTCTTTAGCTTTCTCTATTCTGGTTATTTTCACCGGTTGTCCATTGATAAAAACCTGATTGTCTCTTATCTCTATCACATCCCCAGGCATGCCTATTATTCTCTTTATGAAATCTATGCTTGGGTCTATGGGATACTTAAACACCACTATATCTCCCCTTTGAGGTTCAGAGAATCTATAGACTAGCTTATTCACAAGTATGAAATCTCCAACAAGCAGAGTAGGTTTCATAGAACCTGAAGGAATGTTATAGGCTTGAGCAATAAAGGCTCTTATTAAGAGAACTACCATAACAACCAATATCAGCTCTGTGATCCACTTTCCTTTTTTGGCCATAGATTTTTATCTTAACACAAGCCTTTTGCTTCTTAGCTGACCGCAGGCTCCGAAGAGTTCTACACCTTTGCTTATTCTTATGAAAGTTGATATACCCTCCTCCCAAAGGACTTTTTGGAATCTGTAAACGTTTTCCGTAGGCGACCTTCTGTAAGGTAGTTCGGGATCTGGATTGAATGGGATGAGATTTACCTTGAACTTTTTCCTACCTTTCTTTAACAGCCTTGCCAACTCCTTTGCATGCTCCACCTTGTCATTTACACCGTGGATCAACACATACTCTATCATTATCCTCCTGTCGGGTGGATAGGGAAAACTGTAGAGAACCCCTAAGAGCTCTTCTAAGGTGTTAGTCTTTGAGAGAGGCATCAAACTCTCCCTTAGGCTTTGGAAGGGAGCGTTTATGGAAACTGCTAGGTTTAACTCTCTCATAAGTGGGTCCTGAGCCATTCTCTTAAGCTGATTTATCAACCCACTGGTGGATATGCTTACCCTTCTCTTTGATAGGTCAAGTCCCCAAGGGCTTACCATAATTTCCACCGCCTTTCTTACGTTTTCATAGTTTGCCAGAGG
Organism: uncultured Thermocrinis sp.; assembly: GCA_964655095.1. Lineage (GTDB taxonomy): Bacteria > Aquificota > Aquificia > Aquificales > Aquificaceae > Thermocrinis. The sequence continues at coordinate 500 of CAZZKD010000046.1, read as the reverse complement.
CTCACCCATTCCCATAAATACCACGTTTCTTATCTTATCTTTTGTTAGACTTTGGACCTGCAAGAATTGGTCTATGATCTCCTCCACCCTTAGGTTTCTTATAAGTCCATCCTTGGCAGTAGCACAGAAAGTGCAACCCACAGCGCATCCTATCTGAGAGGATACACAGATGGTTAGGTGATCCCTTTCGTATATAAGGACAGTTTCAAGTATGTGTCCGTCTCTTGTTTTGAAAAGAAATTTTTTAGAATCAGGGGCTTCTACTACCTTCAAAAGCTCCAAGCTATGAATTAGGTAATTGTCCTTTAAAAAAGCTCTTTGCTCTTTTGAAAGATTGGTCATTTTCTCAAAGTCTAAAACAAACCGTTTGTATATCCAGTTTAATATCTGCTCTGTTCTGTAGTGCTCCCAACCTATTTGCTTAACCTTTTCTTCTAGCTCTTGCAATGTTAGAGAAGTTATATACATTGTTTGGCTTTGTCCAATTATTCACCCAGTAT
>CAZZKD010000045.1:0-9187 GCA_964655095.1 uncultured Thermocrinis sp. | reverse complement strand
GCACGCTTACATACATCTTAGGCTTTTATTATAACCACCTTGAAGTATTTTTCGAACATCCTCAATTATTTCCTTGACCATAGTCTTTAACCTCCTGCTTGGATAAGGCTACCTCAAACACATGGTCTAAGTCTTTTACAAAGTGAAAGGTCATCTTCTCCCGCACGTAGGCAGGTAGGTCTTCAAGGACTTCTTCTTTGTTTTTCTCAGGCAAAATGACCTCGTATATGCTTGCCCTCTTGGCTGCGAGTATTTTTTCCTTTAGTCCCCCAACGGGTAAAACTCTTCCCCTCAGGGTAATTTCTCCAGTCATTGCCACATCAGATCTTACCGGTGTATTGGTTAGGAGAGAGAGAATAGCAGTAGCTATAGTTATACCAGCGGAAGGACCATCCTTTGGAACCGCTCCCTCTGGCACGTGTATGTGTATGTCCCAGTTAGAAAAGTCCTCTGGGTTTATGCCGTAATCTTCTGCCTTTGACTTTATGTAGGATAGGGCAGCCTGTGCGGACTCTTTCATGACCTCTCCCAGAGAGCCGGTAAGTATCAGCTGGCCCTTTCCCTTAAACTTTGTAGCTTCTATGAGCATAATCTCCCCGCCCACCTCCGTCCAAGCTAAACCTATAGCCAATCCAACCATAGGTTTTTCTTCTCTATCAGTAAATCTTTTAGCCACCCCAAGGAAAGCCTTTACATCCTGAAGTTTTACCTCAAAAGGTGGCCTTTCTCCCCTCAATTTTTTTAGTGCGAGCTTTCTCAGAATTGCTCCGATTTGTCTTTGTAGATTTCTAACACCCGACTCCCTGGTGTATCCTCTTATGACTTCTAGTATAGCATCATCTCTAAATATAACTTCATCCTTTTTAAATCCATGCATAGGGAGAAGCTTAGGAAGAAGGTGGTTTTTTGCAATGAAGACTTTTTCCTCTTCTGAGTATCCAGAAAGCTGGATCACTTCCATCCTGTCCAGCAGAGGTCTTGGAATGGTATCTATCCTGTTTGCAGTGCAGATAAAGAAAACCTCCGATAGGTCAAAGGGAAGACCGATGTAGAGGTCCACAAAATGCTTGTTTTGTTCAGGATCCAAAACTTCCAGAAGGGCTGCTGCAGGATCTCCTTGGAAGGAGATGGATATTTTATCCACCTCATCTAATATGATCAGAGGGTTTTTTGTTCCAGCCTGCTTTATAGCCTGTATGATTCTACCAGGCATAGCACCAACGTAAGTTCTCCTGTGTCCTCTTATTTCGGCCTCGTCTCTTATACCACCCAAGGATATTCTTACAAAATTTTTACCTATGGCTTCTGCTATGGACTTTCCGAGGGAAGTTTTACCTACTCCCGGAGGTCCCACAAAGCACAGGATCTGCACCGCAGAGCTTTTACCCCTTGTGAGCTTTTTGACCCCCAAGTATTCTAAAATCCTTTCCTTCACCTTCTCTAAGTTGTAGTGATCTCTATCAAGGATGTTTTTTACCCGGTCCAGATTATACCTGTCTTTGGTTCTTTTGTTCCAAGGAAGCTCCAAAACCCAGTCAAGCCAAGTTCTTATGACTCCAGCTTCCGCAGATTCGGGATGGAGCTTTTCCAGCCTGTTTATCTGTTTTTGGATTTCCTCTTGGGCTTCCTTAGATAGCTTGAGGCTTGCAAGCTTCTTTCTGTAATTTTCTATTTCCTCCTTCTTCTCATCTGATTCGCCCAGCTCCTCTTGAATAGCTTTTAGCTGTTGTCTTAAGAAGTATTCCCTTTGCTCTTTTTCTATTCTTTCTCGTGCTACGTTTCTTATCTTAGTCTGTACTTCCAAAATGCCTACCTCGTTGGAAAGATGCAGATACACCAACTTTAGTCTCTCTATTGGGTCTAAAGTTTCTAAGATCCTTTGGGCATCTTGGGATTTGATATCTGAGATAGAAGCCACTAAGTCTGCCAGCTTGCCCGGATCTTCAAGCTCTCTGATTACATACAGCAAATCTGGGATTATCTGCTTTCCCAAAGAAACTGCTTTGTCCAAAAGCTCTTTCACAGAGGACACATAAGCCCTGTCCTCTTTGCCCAGCTCAGACAGGTTTATCTCCTTTTCATCTAAAGGCTCCACCAAAGCCCAGTAATGGTCATCTTTTTTGTAGTAATCTTTAAGCCTTGCCCTTTTTATACCTTGAACTAAGATCTTTAACTTTCCTTCCTCCAAAGGCGTAGCTCTTATTACATGTGCTATAACTCCAAAATCGTAGACCCCACTCTTATCTGGCTCTTCAGCGTTCTTGTCCTTCTGTAAGACCAAAAATATTAGCCTATCCTTCTTTAGCGCGCTTTCTACAGACTTTATGGAAAAATCCCTACCCACAAAGAGAGGAACTACCATGGTAGGGAATATTACCAGGTCCCTGAGGGGCATAGCCGGGACTTCAAATTCCACAGAGGGAACTTCTGGCACCTTGAAAAGCTCTTCCATCATCAAGAGGTTAACTCCTCCACAAAGGTTTTTGGATCAAAGTCTTGCAAATCATCTAAGGCTTCTCCCACCCCCAAGAGTTTGACCGGGATCTTTAGCTCTGCACATATGGGCACTATAGCACCACCTTTGGCAGAGCCATCTAATTTTGTCAAAACGATACCGCTTACTTCTACCGCTTCCTTAAAGACCTTGGCTTGAAATATGGAGTTTTGCCCTATGGTTGCATCCAAAACCAAAAGCGTTTCCGTAGGCTCTTCTGGATAGAACTTTTGAATTACCTGCTTTATTTTTCTGAGCTCTCTTATTAAGGGTTCCTTTGTATGAAGCCTTCCCGCAGTGTCTATCAGCACCACATCATAGGCGTTCTTACTGGCTTTCTCTAAAGCCTGATACACCACCGATGCTGGGTCTGCCCCTTCCTCTTTATAAACTATATCTGCCCCGCTTCTTTGGGCCCAAACTTGCAACTGCTCTATGGCAGCGGACCTAAAGGTATCTCCAGCGCAGAGTAAAACCCTCTTACCCTGTTTTTTTAACCTGTAAGCCAATTTGCCTATGGTCGTAGTCTTTCCAGAGCCATTTACGCCTAAGAAAAGATAGACTTTGCCCTCCTTTAGCTCTCCTTTACAATTTGCTAAGTATGCCAAAAGCTTTTCTCTCAGAACAGGTAGAAGCTCCTCCCACGTTTTTATGTTTCTTCTGATGGACTCCTTTCTTAGCTCCTCCACCAGTTCTGTAGCCTTTTTTACTCCCAAGTCAGCCCTTATGAGCCTCTCTTCCAGATCCTCTAAAAGTTCTTCATCTACCTTTCTACCTGCAAACAGGATTCCAAATTCCAAAACTTCCCTTGTTTTCTTCAGACTCTTTTTTAACTTCTCAAGAAGGCTTTCTTTCTTTACTTCTACCAACCCAAGCTTTTCTTTGAGTTCTAGTATATGATTTTCCAACTGTTCTCTCTCTATCGGATTGGCTAAGGTTAATGCCCTTTCCAAGATCTTAAGGCTCTCCTCTGGATTTTCTTTTTTTAAAAGAAGTCCAGCCCTCTGCAGACTCTCAAAATCCCCAATCTTTAAATACTCATCTACAGCCTTTTGTTTTTCCCCAACCCTTTCATACAAAAGCGCCCTTTCTTTTGCAGTTGCCAAGTTTTTATCGTAGTATTCTATAAGCTGGTAGGCATAGTAATACTTACCTTGATCCATGTATAGTTTGAATAGGATAGGCCTTAGTTCTGGATCTTCTTTAAAGTTCTCAAGTATACTTATGGCTTTATCTTTTTTACCTTTCTCTATCAGCTTTAGAATAGCAGACCTTTCTCCCTTTTCTGCTAACTTCTCTTCCTCTGATTTTTTCAAAAAACCAAACATTTCACTTCATAGCTTCCACAGCGTTTACTATATCCACAAGCTCGTAGGTGATGGATTCCTGCCTTGCCTTGTTGAATATAAGCGTCCAAGTTTTTACAAGATCATCTGCGTTGCGTGTAGCATTGTCCATAGCAACCATACGGGCAAAGTGTTCTGCAGCATTAGATTCAAGCATTGCCCTGTAAAGTTGGTAATTCAAATACAGATCAATAAGTCTGTTTATGAACGTTTCTGCTTCTACCTCAAACTCGTAAGTACTATAGTTTTGATCTTTTTGCTCAAGCCTTTCAAAAGGTAAAAACTGCCTAACAATTGGTTTGTAATTCACTCTGGTAAGCATTTCATTGTTTATTAAATAGATCCTATCCGTCTCTTTACGTTGATATCTATCTCTTACGAGTGTTCCAACCTCTTTTACCACTTCAAAGTTTATTTCCTTTCTGAATACCTCCTCGTAAGCCTTTAACACCTTGTAGTTTCTTTTTGAGAAATATTGAGCACCCTTACGACCTACCAGTATTAAGCTAACCTCTATGTTTTTGCTAGTCTTTTCTTGAATGAGCTCCTCCGCCTTTTTTATTGCGTTGGAATTAAAAGCACCTGCCAATCCTCTATCTGCAGTGACGAGTATTATATCCGCCCTTTGCTCCTCCCTAACCTCCAAGAAAGGGTGAGTGTTCATATCTACACGGGACGCAAGGTTAGAAAGCACTTCATACAACCTCTCAGAGTATGGCCTTGAGGCGTAGATAGCCTCTTGAGCTTTTCTAAGCTTGGCGGCGGAGACAACCTTCATAGCGTTGGTTATTCTTCTGGTGTTCTTAATACCCTGGATCTTCCTCTTTATATCCCTTGGAGACAGTTTGGGCATAATGATTAAATTATAGCATAAGCTTTTTCTCTTAACAATTTCTTAACATAAATTGTTTATACTTTTGAGAACATGATAAAGGATATGGTACGCTACGAGAATAAGGTAAGTTTATACTTTGATAGCTTAGAAGAAAAAGTTCTTTTTTCTAAGATTTTAAGGGGACTGGATGGTGTGGAGGCTGTGGAGGAAAAGGAGCTCACTAGGACCTTGAGAGTGGTGTTCAGGGAAGGCTCACCCGCAGACTACTTGCTTAGCCATCTCTCCCCAAAAAGGGAAAGCTCTTTAAATAAAGAAGACCTATACTTTTACATAAACTCCTTTCTGAAGCACCCAGCTACTAAGTTAGCTTTTTCAATTTTTACCTTTGGTTTTGGTGTGGGATTGCTGAGTTTTGCTTTGTGTAGTGTGTTTATAATGCCTACCTTAAAAACTACCTTTTGGAGGTAATAGGATGCTAAACTTCAGTCTCCCTTCCACTATTGGAGGATGTCTATCAACCAACATGCTTTTGTATGGTGTGGGTGCTTTGGCGGGTATTGTGGTTTTGGGTAAGTTCCTTAGGGACTCCAGACCTCTCTTAGTCTCCGCCACTAAGGAAGTTATAGCTTTTCAAGAATGGCTATCTGGAAACCTTGAGGAGGGTAAAGAGTTTTGGGAAGATGTGGTGGCGGAAGCTAAACATAAATACAAGTTAGAGATAGAGAGGAAGTTAGAGATATTACAAAAACAGCAAGAAATACTCCAGCGTATAAAAGAAAACCTTTAGCAGGAGGAAGCGATATGAACGTAGGAAGTTTTTTAAGCAGGGTTGTGTGCTCAGGACCATTTAGTTTTGCACTCGGCTTTGGCGTAGGTCTTTTGGGTGCCTATCTTCTGCACAAAGCGCAGGAAAGCAGGAAGATGCAGGAAACCCAAAGAGAGCTTGAAGCTTTAATAAAGTCCTTGGAAAATAAGTTGCAAGAGAAAAAGGAAGCAGGATAAATGCCCATACCATACAAAATAAAGAGGTTAAGACCAGGAAGGCTGAAGATAAACTCTGACCTTTTTAGACTGCTTCATCACCCACAGGAAAGCCTGCAGGCTTTTTTCGGAAGGTTTGGCGGGGTGAAGGATGCAAAATACATCAAAAAATCGGCTAATCTGGTAATAGATTATGACCCAGACCAGTTTGACCTCATAGGCTTTTTAAACTACCTGCACACTTCTACCCCAGAAATGTTCTTAGAAGATTTAGAGAGAGAAAAAAGGTTAGTGCAACCCACAATAAAGGGCAGTGCCAGCTGGTTTAAGGTCAACTCCCTTGCTATGCTTTTGTATTTAACTCCACTACCGAGAGCTTTGCTAAGCGCGATTACATTGATGTGTTCTCTACCAGTTTTTAAAAAAGGGCTAAGGTCCCTGTTTGAAAAGAGATTGGACGTTCATGCGCTTGATTCTTTTGCCATAGTTTTAACCACTCTTTCTGGCAAATCCTTTTCAGCACATCTTATGTCATGGCTACTCTCCTTGGGGGACTATATAGAAGAAAAGATAGAAAAAAAGGCTTACGAAAGTATAGAATCCTTAGTTAGCTACAAAAAAGACAAGGCTTGGTTGGTTCAAGATGAGAAGATAAAAAAGGTTGATGCAAAAGAACTAAAGGTGGGAGACGTTATAGTTGTCTATGCGGGGGAGAAAATAACGGCGGATGGAATTGTTCTTGAAGGAGAGGCTTTGGTAAATCAGGCATCTTTGACGGGCGAATCTAACCCTGTGCTAAAGAGATCCAAAGATAAAGTTTACGCAGGCACCTTTGTGGAAGAGGGCAAGCTATACATACAAGTCTCTGCAGTGGGAGAAGAGACTGTAATCGCTGGTATAGTGAAAATTATAGAGAAGAACATAAAAGAGCCTCTTAGCTTACAGAAAAAGGTTGAAGTTGTAGCCAACAGGTTTGTTCTTCCAACAGTGGGTCTAGGCGTGGCTTCTTACGCCCTTACTCAGGACCTAAACAGGTTTGCATCTACGGTGATAATAGATTACCATACAGGTATTCATTTAGCCACTCCAGTAGCAGTTTTGAGCAGTATTTCCTACTTAGCCAGTAAGGGTATAATCGTAAAAAGTGGAAGTAAGTTGGAGCTTTTGGCAAAAGCAGACACCTTTGTAATGGACAAAACGGGCACGCTAACGGCGGGGCATCCTGAAATAGTAGACATCTTGGGCTTTGATATATCAGAAGAAGAGGTTCTTCTTTATGTCGCTTCCTTAGAGCAGAGGATTACCCATCCTGTAGCGAGGGCTATAGTGAAGTTGGCGAAGGACAGAAATATTGAGCTTCTGCCAAGAAGAGACTCATCCTATCACATAGGATTGGGGATTGAAGGTTATCTTAACGGTGATAAGTTCCTTCTCGGAAGCACAAAGTTTATGCAAAAAAAGAAAATAAAAATAGGTGAAGAAGTAAAACATATGGTAGATAAATTCCATTCAGAAGGAAAGAGCGTGCTTTATCTGGTTAGAAACAAAAGGATAATAGGGCTAATTACCTTTGCAGACCCACTCAGAGAAGAGGCTAAGGATGTAATAAGCGCTCTCAGGGAGATGGGTAAAAAGGTTATACTCTGCACTGGAGACAACGAGGGAGTTGCAAGCTACATAGCCAAAAGGTTGAACATCGGCGAGTATTACGGGAGGGCATTCCCAGAGGAAAAGGCTAAAATAGTAGAAAGGCTGAAAAAGGAGGGAAGAACCGTGGCCTTTGTGGGGGATGGAGTCAACGATTCTCCAGCTATAACAGCAGCCCACGTGGGTATTTCTTTGAGAAGTGGAACAGACATAGCCATAGAGCTTGCAGATATAGTTATAGGGGACAGTCTTTGGCACTTGCTGGATGCGGTGGAAGTGTCCCAAAAGACCATCAGAAAACTTTCAAAGATATACACTATAAACTCTGCTTTGAATACGGTGGGGCTGGTTGGTTCTGTTGCGGGTGTTTTTGGTCCAAGTATTTCTACTCTTATAAACAACGGCTCCACCGTGGTTTTAGGCATGTATGCACTAAAAAAACCTTAAAAAGGAGGTATAAGCCATGGAAGAAAAGGACCTGCGCCAGGAATTGGAGAGAATTAAGCAAGAGCTAGAGGAGCTCAAGAAAAAGCTATCTCCTCAAGCGGAAAAGTCCATCACTGAGCTTCCGCAGGAAGTAGCAAAGAAGGTAGTAGAAACGGCTTCTGAAGTGGGTAAGGTGGCTATGGAAATTGCGGAAAAGGCCTTTGCTGTGGTTAAAGGTGCTGCAATAGGTGCTGTAGAAGGTGCAAAAAGTGCGCTAAAGGAAGAAAAAGAAGAAGGAAAGGAACAAAGTAAAGAATGATAACCCTTATAAAAACCAGAAGTGGCAGATACATCAACGCCTATCACACCATAGCTTTGTCCATAGAAGAATCAAGAATAGAGGTTGAGGGTAGAAGGGAGAGGGTATACAACCTTGTAGCTCACCTCTCCCAACCCTTACTGCCCGCGGTGCTTGGTATATATGCTTCAGAGGAACATGCTCAGGAGGCACTCAGAAAGTTAGTTCAGGATCTATCAAAGGGAGAAAGTATAGTTGAGGTTGAAAGCCAATTCTGAGGAAATAAAGATAAGGCTTAGAAAGTTAGCCCACGACTTAGAGGAGGCTCACAAAGATGTGTTGAATAACATAGTGCCCGCCGTTCTGGTGATTATCCACATCCCAGAAACAGGAGAAAAGATGTTCTTTGCTGTGGGAGAAGGAAGTATAAAAGAAACCTTGCCTACACACAGCATGAAGGATAAGATATTGATAAGCTACAGGGACTTTTTCCACGTGCTTGAAAAACCTCAGAGGATCCTTAACTATCTTCTAAAGGGTAAGGTTAAGATTGAAGGGGACTTTAAAAGGGTGGTAAATACCTTTTCGAGCTTTCTGTAAAAGGTTCCTTATTTTTCAGAATATTCTGTTGAAAGCGCGTATGATTAGATTTTCAAGAATGCCACCTATAGCAAAGGATTCTATGAGTATGGTTTTGTCTTTTTCTGTTAGGAAAGTGTCTCTCTCCCTCTTTCTCTTACGCTCAGTCTTTCTTACCGTCCTTTCATAGAGCTGCTTATTTCTCTCTATATCTTTTAATAGTTTTTCAATGCGGACTTTCTCCACCATAGGGCATCCTCCCAACCTAACAGAGTATATTTTGACAATGTATTGTTAAGAAATTGTTAAGAAATACCTACTACGCTTAAGTGGAGCTTGGTTTATGCTTAGATTATTAAGTAGTTAGAGGAGTTGAGCTTGATGGAAACCATAGAAGAACTTAAGGTGCATTACAACTGGAGCAGAGAAGATGAAGAGAATTTAAGCAAAGTGTCCTGGATTGCGGAAAAATACAAGGATGAGTTTATAGAACAGTTTTATAGATATCTTGAAAATTTCCCCGATACGAGTAAATATCTACCCAGTGAAGAAGTTAGAAATAGGCACAAGGAAAAGATAAA
>CAZZKD010000044.1:0-6952 GCA_964655095.1 uncultured Thermocrinis sp. | reverse complement strand
AGGGAATACTTAGAGTATGCAATCTACACTTACCAAGAGAAAGAAAAAGAGCTAAAAGAACAGTTTAAGAAAGAGACTAACCAATACAAAAGAAATGCTATAAACTCTGAGTTAAAGCAAGTTCAAAAAGCAAAGGACTTGCTTTTAGAAAAGCTTAAAAGCCTTCAGGGCGAGCCAAGTTCCTGTGAGGGAGCCAACGGAAGGAATCCCAAGCAGGGAGAAGTAGCTAAAACTACTTCTCAAAGTGCTTGGCAAGTTCTGAAGGTAGCCTTCCTCTTCCCTGTTCTTGGAAAGGTTCTACCAAGGGACCTTTCTCCTCTGAAGCCTTTATTGGTGGAAGGGGCGTGGAACAGGGTGAGGAGAAGCTCAGTTCCCTTCGGGGTTGGGGGGACGCCCCGATGAGGGATTTTTAGAACAACCTCATAAGGATCTTTTTTATACCATAACTCTCCTAAAGTGGCTTTTTTCGAACAACCTCATATTTAGGCATGAAATTAGTGATTAGTTGCAAGACCTTTCAGAAATTCCAGCTTTTGTTTAATATTATATTGATGCGACATGGATACTTTGGCACCTTTGGGGGCAGGTTTGTTCCAGAAACCTTGATGTATGTCTTAGAGCAGTTAGAAGAAGAATACGAAAAGATAAAAACAGACGAGAGCTTTTGGGAAGAGCTACGCTCATACTTAGTAAGCTTTGCGGGCAGACCTACTCCCCTCTACTTTGCCAAGAACCTAACTGAACACGCGGGAGGGGCTAAAATCTACCTGAAGAGAGAAGACCTTTTGCATACTGGTGCTCACAAGATAAACAACACGCTCGGTCAGGCTCTCTTGGCAAGGAGAATGGGAAAAAGAAGGATCATTGCGGAAACCGGAGCAGGACAGCACGGTGTGGCAACCGCAACCGCCTGCGCTCTTTTAGGGCTTGAATGCGTGGTTTACATGGGTCAGGAGGATGCCCAAAGGCAGAGACTAAATGTTTTTAGAATGAAGCTCCTGGGAGCACAGGTAAGAATAGTAAAGAGCGGAAGCAGGACCTTAAAGGATGCAATAAACGAAGCTCTAAGGGACTGGGTTTCCAACGTGGAAACTACCCATTACATAATAGGCTCTGTGGTTGGTCCCCATCCCTTTCCAACTATCGTAAGAGACTTTCAGAGGATTATAGGAGATGAGACAAAAAGACAGATCTTAGAGTTGGAGAGAAAACTTCCCAAGGCTGTTGTGGCATGCGTAGGTGGGGGCTCCAACGCTATGGGAATATTCTATCCCTTTGTAGAGGAAGAAGGGGTAAGGCTTGTAGGTGTGGAAGCCGGCGGGCTGGGTATGGAAACGGGTAAGCACGCTGCTTCAATAAACGGTGGAAAAGTTGGAGTGCTTCATGGTATGAAGTCCTACTTTTTGCAGGACGAAGAGGGCCAGATAAAGACCACTCACTCTATATCTGCGGGGCTTGACTATCCGGGAGTGGGACCAGAGCACGCCTACCTTTTTGAGACTGGAAGGGCAGAGTATGTATATGCTACCGATGAAGAAGCCTTAGAGGGCTTCAAACTCCTTTCAAGGCTTGAAGGTATAATTCCAGCCTTAGAGCCAGCTCACGCAGTTTTGAAAACTGTGGAGATAGCCAAAAAGCTTGACAAAGAAGATGTGGTGATTCTGAACCTCTCGGGTAGAGGGGACAAAGATATGGAAACAGTTATGAAACACCTTGGAGAAGCTTAAATATCTTCCGGTAGTTTTTTTCCTCTTCTCCATTCTTCTTTCCATTCAAAGGGGTCAAGATCCATTTCTTTTTGATGAAGATCTGGGAGAGGGTTTTGTGGTCCTTCGGACGGAGGGGGAATATACCATAGAAGAGGGTAGGCTTCTTTCAAAGGTGAAGGTTTTGGGTGGAGATTTTCCTGAGATATACGGAAGAAGGGCAATATTCATAGTTTATAGTGCTTTGGACCTGCCCTCAAGAAACTTAAAGGCATACGCAAAAGTGAAAGTGTCAAAAGGAAGGGTATTCATAACTTCAAGCTATAGGGACCTATCCTTTACAGAATCAAAGCCAAGCTTTAGAGAGCGCATGATAAAAAGAGTAGAAGAGAAGTTTGAAGATAGGCAAGTTAAGAGCTTGGTGCTCGCTTACTTTTTGGGCGAAGATCAGGAGCTTTTGCCTTTAAAGGTTCAGTCTGCCTTTTTGACCACTGGACTGGTCCATCTTTTGGTAGTCTCTGGGGGGCATCTGACTGCCCTTGCCTTAATTTTGAGATACCTTGCTCCTTACAGGTATGGTCTACTTTTGTCCCTTGTGGGTATAACTTTTTACAGTTTATTTTTAGTCCCTTCTGAGCCCCCAGTCCTTAGAGCCTACCTTATGGCTGTTTTTGTTATTCTTTTACTCCTTTACGGAGAAAGACCAAACCTCCTTAACATACTCTTTCTGTCCGGAGCGATCATACTACTTTTTTATCCAGAATACGTTTATTCTTATTCCTTTTGGCTTTCCTTTTGTGCCACCCTTTACATAATCCTATCCCTGAGAGATGCGCCTAAGAAAGGCTTGGTTTTTATGTCCTTTTGGGTCTCCTTCTTTGCCTTTCTTGGCACCATGCCCATAATTACCCTCCTTTCCTTTTCTGCGCCTTTTAGCGTTATTCTGACTCCCTTGCTGACTCCCCTCTTTAGCCTTTTTACCGTATACGGCTTTCTGGATATGGTCACTCTATTTTCTTTACCTTCCTTCCCCCTTGAACTCTTAGGAACCGCTATAATAAAAACTGTGGTCTTCTTTTCAGACTTTGCCCCAACCGTTTTCTTTAAATTCCGTCTTTGGGAGACTGTCCTAAGCCTTTCGTTAGGAGCTTTTACGCTTTACTTTCTAAAAGGTTGGAATAAACTCTTCGTCGGTGTAGTATTCGTCCCATTCCTGTTTTAGCCTGTGGTAGTAAGCTCCAGTGCAAGAAACCAAACCTTCTGCAATGTATAATCCTAACCTCTTGCTTAGCTTCCTCTCTTCTATTCCTAAGATCTGGGACAGCTCGCTCAGGGTCTTTGGTGTGTTTAGAAGTATTAAGATTGGGTCTTCGGACCTTTCATCCTTTAATTCAAACTTCTGAAGCCTTCCCACAAGCTTTGCCACTCCCTCATTTACCAGCTTTATACAACCTTCCCACCTTTCACTGGACCCATATCCTACATGCACATAAACCTGCCTTCCTTGCTCTTTGGCATAGTAAGCGGTTATCAAAGCTCCTGAGTTTTCCCCAGCCTCCACCACAAAAACACCTTCGGAAACCCCGCTGATGAGCCTATTTCTTCTTGGGAATGTGTGTTTTTCAGCGCTCTCCCAAGGAAGAAACTCAGAGACAATAGCCCCGCTACTTAGGACTACTCTTTTTAGATTCTCTTGTGTCTGTAAGATACCAAATCCCAAAAAGCATACAGTGTAACCCCCTCCTTCTACGCAGAATTTGTGAGAGAGAGTGTCTATTCCCATTGCACCACCGGAAGCTATGGCGTATCCCTTTGACACCAGAAGATTTACCAGGTCCCTTAGATACTTCACACTGTATTCATTTGGCTTTCTTGTCCCCACCACTCCAAAGAATACCGTCTGCTTAAGCTCCCCTTGGTAAAACAAAACAGGTGGTGGATCCTCTATCTCCCTCAGCTTAGGAAAGTAATCTTCATCTGAAAGAGTAATGCATCCTATACCTTCTTTTTGCAATACCTTTATAACTTGCTCCGGGTCAAAGCTGAGATTTTTCTCCTTTATCCTGCTTGCCTTAACCTTTCCCACAAGCTCTTCAAGCTCCGCCTGGTCTGCCTCCAGTATAAGCTTTGGCTCTTTGTAGTGCTGGTAAAGTTTTTTTATGCTCCTTTCGCCAAGCCCAGATATAGCTTTCAGAGTAAGCCAATAAAATAAATTCTCCATTAGATTTTATCCTTTTCTATCAAAGACTTTACCTCTTGGATGGCAGAGTCTATCTGAAGCTCTCTTCTTTCTCCCGTGTGCCTTACCCAAAGCTCCACCTTACCTTCCTTAACTTTTTTACCAACAACCAGAACGTAACTAAAACCGCAAAGCTCCCCATCTGCAAACTTAAAGCCCGGACTCTCGTCCCTGTCATCGTATATCACGTCTATTCCAAGCTCCATAGCCAACGTGTATAGTTTTTCCGCAACGCTTTTTTGCTCTTCGTCTGACTGATTGACGCAGATAATATCAAGCTCAAAGGGTGCAACCACTGTAGGAAACTTAATACCTTTCTCATCGTGATACTGCTCTACGATGGCTGGAAGGCACCTTGATATACCAATACCATAGCATCCCATAACCACGGGCTTTTCCTGACCCAACCTGTCTTTGATGAAAGCTCTCATAGGCTCTGAGTATCTTGTTCCTAAGAGGAATATGTGCCCCAACTCTAAGCCTCTCCCAACTCTAAGAGGAGAACCACATTTGGGACAAGGGTCTGCCTCTTCTACCTGACACACATCCACAAACTCTCCATATTGAATATCCCTTCCCGCATTGACGTTGATGTAATGATAGTCCTCCTCGTTAAGTGCAACCACCATGTTCTTTACTCCAAAAACTGAATTATCCCAGAGGACCTTAAAGTTTGAGGGAAGATTAAAGGGACCTACAAATCCCTTTGAGGTGTTTAGGATTCTTCTGATGTCTTCGTCTGTGGCCAGTCTAAATTCATCTGTTCCAAGGATATTTTCTAACTTCTTCTCATCCACTTCCCTGTCTCCTCTGATTAGAACCATAATAGGCTCTTCCCCTTTTAGGTATAATACCGCCTTTAGAATTTTGTATGCGGGAATTCTTAGGTAGTTAGAAAGCTGGGCTATGGTGGTAGTGTTGGGTGTATAAACCTTCTGGATAGGCTTTTCTTCCTCTTGCTCTTCTTTGTGCTTTGGCAAAGGCACTATTTCCGCATTGGCGCAGTATCCGCAGTTTTCACAAAAGGCTACGTGGGCCTCTCCGTAGTCTGTCAAGACTATAAACTCGTGGGACATTTTACCGCCTATGGTTCCCACGCTTGCTTGAGCTAAAAGGGTCTTCAACCTTAACTTTTTGAATATTCTCTCGTAGGCAAACTTCATAGTCTCATAAGATATCATGGCAGAAAACTCATCCTCGTCAAAGGAGTAAGCATCTTTCATGATGAACTCCCTTGACCTTATCAGTCCAAAACGGGGTCTCTTTTCGTCCCTAAACTTAACCTGTATCTGATACAAAATCAAAGGAAGCTTTTTATAAGAATTTACAAAGCTTCTAAAAAGGTCCGTTATCTCCTCCTCATGGGTAGGTCCCAAACAGTATTCCCTTCCGTGTCTGTCCTTTAGAGTAAAGAGCTCCCTTCCGTAAGCTTCCCATCTTCCTGTTTCCTTCCAAAGCTCAGAGGGGTTTAAGACGCTCAGCAAAACCTCTTGAGCTCCGCTTCTTTCCATCTCTTTTCGTACGATGGCTTCTATTTTCCTTATCACCTTTAGAGCGGGGGGAGTGTATTCGTATATGCCGGAGGCTACCTGCTTGATAAAACCAGCCTTTAGGAGGAGTCTGTGGGAATTTGCTTCTGCATCTGCAGGCTCTTCTTTTAGTGTGTGCCAAAAATATCTGCTCCACCGCATAGATGGGATATTTTAAAATACTCTTATGCTAAACGGAATTTTAAGGTTTTTTGGTATTTTTTCTAACAACATAGGGGTAGATCTGGGGACTGCCAACACAGTTATATACTTGGAAGGCAAGGGGGTGGTCCTTTCGGAGCCATCCATAGTGGCCATAGACGTGAGAACTGGAAAAGTTCTAGCGGTGGGTAAAGAAGCTAAAGAGATGCTTGGTAAAACTCCCGGAAGCATTCAGACCATAAGACCACTCAGAGATGGAGTTATCACGGACTTTGAGGCCACGAGAATAATGCTCTCATACATGATAAACAAAGTGATAGGCAAAGGCATATTTAAAGCTAAACCCAGAGTAGTTATCGGGGTGCCATCAGGTGTTACGCAGGTGGAGAAAAGGGCAGTCATTGACGCAGCAAAGAGTGCGGGTGCAAGAGAGGTTTATCTTATAGCAGAACCGATGGCCGCGGCAATAGGAGCTGGGCTACCCATAGACGAACCCGTTGGTAATATGGTAGTGGACGTGGGGGGTGGAACTACCGAAATAGCGGTTATATCATTGGCTGGTATAGTAACTTCCACTTCTATAAGAGTGGCGGGAGATGAAATGACCGAGGCGATAGCTAACTATGTAAAGAAAAAATATCATATACTAATAGGAGAACAAACTGCGGAGAGGATAAAGATAGAGTTAGGTAGTGCTCTCATAGAAGAGCAAGAAAAAACGATGGAAATAAAAGGAAGAGATATGACCGGTTTACCGAAGACTGTAAGTATATCAAACTTTGATATAGCTCAAGCCTTAGAAGATGTGGTCAGTTCTATTATAAACGCTGTAAAGCTAACCCTTGAAAAAACTCCACCAGAATTGACTTCCGACATAGCAGAAAGAGGTATAGTCTTAGCAGGTGGGGGCTCTTTACTTAAGAACTTAGATACAAGAATCTATCGTGAAACAGGAATATTTACAAGGTACTGTGAAGATCCTATGACTGCAGTGGCACGGGGCGTAGGTTCCGTCCTTGATAAGATGCATCTAATAAGGCAAGTAGCCATGTAGGATGTTCTAAAAATCCCTCAAGGTGGTTATAATAAAAGCTAAGATGTATGTAAGCGTGCAGTTTAAACTCCAGCTGAACAGTCCCGACAGAAAAAAGCTTTTGGAATTAATGCGTAAGCAATCATCAGCCATAAGGTCTGCATATAAACTGCTGAGAGACAAAAACTCCCATAGCCAAATATACCAAAAGCTAAGACAACTGTTTCCTGACCTACCTACCAAATACATAGAATAGTAGAAATAGCAAAAGAGAAAGGAAAAG
>CAZZKD010000043.1:0-2892 GCA_964655095.1 uncultured Thermocrinis sp. | reverse complement strand
TTCACTTTCATAAAACTCCGGGATAATCTTTAACGGCTCCCACCAGTGGACGTCGCAGTTTGGACACTCATAACGCTTGTATTCTTGGTTGTTGTAAGGACTTATGTATGTTTCTTTGTAATTTTCTGCATCCACTACTGCACTGCAAATCGGACAATAGATTCTTTGCATAAGCTTTATTGTAGCACATAATAGTCCACTCCATACTTTCCTTCGTAAAAGGAAAGGTTTATGATAAAATTTCCTTCTGGCAATGAAAGAGGTATTAAAGACTATCATAAGAAGCTTTCATACTGGGAAGTTGCCAAAGGTTATTGAAAGGGATGTTAGACTTCCTATGAATTCTGGCAAAGTAGTCAGTGTGGTTGGTCCAAGAAGGGCAGGCAAGACTTATCTTCTGTTTTATCAAATAATCAGTCTGATTAAGAAGGGTGTGCCTTTGGAGCGTATCCTTTACATAAACTTTGAAGATGAGAGGATAGAGCTAAACCAGAGGAGCCTTGACCTTGTTATCCAAGCTTACAGAGAGCTTTATCCGGAGTTTAAACTGGAAGAGTGCTATTTTTTCTTTGATGAAATTCAAAATGTTGAAGGATGGGAAAAATTTGTGAGAAGAGTATATGACACTATCACAAAAAATATCTTCCTTACTGGTTCAAATTCCAAGCTTTTAGGCTATGAGATTGCCACCTCTCTGAGAGGTAGAACGATCAGGTTTGAACTTTTCCCATTAAATTTCAGAGAATTTCTCAGGTTCAAAGGTTTTGAATTTGATAAGCACAGGGATTTTTATAGTCCGGAAAAAAAGGCGAAGCTTGTAAAGCTGTTTGAAGAGTATATGCTCTTTGGCGGATTTCCAGAGGTGGTGTTTCTTGATGAGAGCATTAAAGTAAAAACGCTTCAGGAGTATTTTGAAGTTATGCTTTACAGGGATATAGTTGAAAGGTATAGTGTGAAAGATGTAAAAGTTCTTAAGTATTTTCTGAAAAGGCTGGCAGAAAGAGCTGGACGGTTCTTTTCAGTAAATAGAATATACAACGAACTAAAATCTATGGGGTTTAGAATTGGAAAGGACACCCTTTATTCATACCTTGAATATGCTGAGGCTTCCTACGTAGTTAAACTTTTGAAGAAACACTATAGGTCGGTGGCTAAGGCAGAGATAGGAGAAAAGAAGGTTTACTTGATAGATACTGGGATTTTAAACAGTATTAGGTTATTTGAAAAACAAAGCTACGGTGTGCTACTTGAAAATCTGATCTTTAGAGAGTTTCTGCCTTTTGTAAAAAGCATGACTGTTTTCAAAGAAAGAAAAGAATGCGATTTTGTGCTTGACGATAAGGTAGCTTTACAGGTATGCTTTGACCCAACAGATTCAATTACCTTGCATAGAGAAATTGAAGGTTTGAAAGAAGCCTGCCAATACTTTGGACTTAAGGTTGGTTACATAATATCGTATGATACCAAGGAGGAAATTATAAAAAATCATTTAAAAATTTATATACTTCCCGCTTACGAAGTGCTATTAGAGCCAGAAACTATCTTTTCTCTTCTGTAGAGCAAAAGGTAAGAAGTCAATGAAATAAAAGCATAAGCCAAAAAGGTCCCAAGACAGATCCCGGCAATTCCGAGCCTGAAGACCACCACAAAAACATAGTTAGCAAGACCATTGATTATTACCCCAATTATAGCCACAAAAAATACGGGTTTGAGCCAAATTAAAACCTGAAAGGCGCGGTAAAGCACTTGCCAAAAGAAGTAGAAAAAAAGACTTAGGGAATAATACTTTAATGCGGTAGCTGTTAAACCAACGTCCATTTTGGTGAATTTTCCATGTCCAAAGAGGATCTCCACTGGAAGGTGAGAGAAGAAGAACAGAAAAAAAGTGGTAGGAAGCGATATAAAAAGAGAAAATTTAGCAAACTTGTTTATGGTTTTTAGGCTTCCTTTTGTTTCTGCAAGGGCTGTGATAGACAGGAGGGGAAGTTTGATTATTGCGCCGACGGCAAAGGCTAGCATTGATCCGTAAGTTAGAGCAGAAATGCCCTTTTCCCCAAGAAGGGATGCAAAGATTCTATCCACGACTATGAATAGATGAAAAACTCCATACAGGGCGAGAAGGTAGAAGAAGTGTTTTATGATACTCTTGGTTTGTTCATCTATATAAAACTTAAAGTGCAAAAATTCTTTCCCTGTGTAGATCATATAAACAGTGGCTATAGCCTGAGAGAGGCTAAGGCTTATAGGCAAAACTACGAAACTATTAAAGTAATAAAGCCCTAAAAAAGTGGTCAAAAAAGCAGACAAGGAAAAGATAAGCTCTCCTACAAAGTATGCGGTGAACCTTCTTAGACTTCTTAGCACTGCACCAAAGTGATGGAAGAAAAAATTAAAGAAAAGGTATGGTATTAAAAAAAGGATAGCGGTTTCTAAGCTTTCTTTTGCTTTTTGGTCAAAGCCTATTGGAATTCTTATGAGTATTGGAATTAAAACCAAGCAGAGTATAGTAAGGCTAACAGAGAGAATAGTGGTAAAAGTAAAAAGTAAGCCTGCAAGCCTTTTGAACTCTTCTTCACCTTTTTGTCTTGCAAAGACCAAGTTAGGGACCCCCAAAGAATCAAAAACGTCAGCAAAAATGAGAAAAAGGCCAATCAGTGAAAAGGCCATAAAGAAAGCGTCCGTGTGATAGTTAAAACCAAAGAGAATGGCTATTGAGAGTTGTCTCAAGTATCCAAAGATCCTTGCGAATAAGTTTATAAAAGATGTTCTGAAAATTGCTTCTCTTATTGATTCTGCTTTCTTGTGAGAAAAGAAAAATAAGATATAGCTTTTAGCTAAATTGAACATCTTTCCAGTCTATTATACTAACTGAGGTTGCTTTTCAAAACCCCT
>CAZZKD010000042.1:0-1548 GCA_964655095.1 uncultured Thermocrinis sp. | reverse complement strand
GTGCCCCCGGTAAAGGGGGCTTGGGAGTATTGGGAATATTAAGCGAACATGTCCCTATACATAGACTTTGCCCATTCGTATGTAGCCTCTGCCAACGCCTGTGAGCGCTCGTTTATAGCTTTTGGCTTTGGAGCTATCTTTTTGTCTTTTTCGTTGTATTCGTAGGTCACATTAATGACTATTGCCTCTTGAGGACTGCCGTTTACCATAGAATAGCATGTGTTGTCCGGTAAAGTAGGCTTGACCTCTTTACCTGCTATCCTTTCCGCTATTATCTTTGCCACTATCTTTCCTTGGGAATTTGCCATGTGTCCGCTCTTTGGATAGGGAACACCACTTATAACGTCTCCCACCAAGAATACGTTGGGGTCCGCCTTAGCTTGGAAGGGTAATCGATCCTGGTCTGCCCATCCTGTGGGTTTGCCTTCTTTGTCCTTTGCTATCAGGTCTGCCATCCAAACCAGGCTACCTGCTTGATGGGGTGGAACAAGGTTGGCGTCTGCAAACTTAAAGTCTCCAGCGGTGGTCTTAATTACCTTATTAACTGGGTCCACTTCCTTTATGGTCGCTTTTGGAACGTATTCCACTATTCCCAAATATACCTGTTCGTATGCAGCTCTAAATCCAGGACCTTTTGGTGCTATATCTGGCTTTGGATCAAGGATTATAACTCTGCCCTCTACATTATTTCTTTTGAACACTTCCGCTATCATACAAGCCCTTTCGTAAGGTGCGGGCGGACATCTGTAGGCTCCTGGTGGAACTGTAATTATAAAGTCCCCCTTCTCAAACTCCTCAATCTTTCTCTTCAGAGCTAAATGTTCAGAACCGGGTATGAAAGCCGCTGGGTAGTGAATCTTGGTGTAGTTAGTCATCTCCTTGTCATCCTTAAACCAAGCGGAGTAGTTATACCTTATTCCAGGTGCCAAAACCAAGTAGTTGTATTCTATATAACCGTAGTTGGTATAAACCCTCTTTCTGTCCCTTTCTATTCCTAAAACCACAGCGTTTATGAACTTATAGCCATACTTTGCCGCAGGCTGGTTGTAGTCGTGGGATATAAAGTCAAGGTTCACCAAACCAGCTAACCAAGGGTTGGATATGGGGCAAGAGAAGAAGTTTGGCCTCTTTTCAATAAGGACCACATCAATGTTTGGGTTTTCTTTCTTGAGATACTTTGCTACAGTAAGTCCAGCCCATCCCCCACCGCATATTACTACCCTATTGCCTTTTGGTGGCGGAAGCATAGCTTCCATTTTTCCCACTTTTTCTGCAGCTGCAAAGGTGGGCTTAGAGGATAGACCAACCGCTATGGCACCTACACCTGCCAGTTTAAAAAGGTCCCTTCTGCTTACGCTCATGCTTTTACCTCCCTATTTTGTTGAAATGATATTTTAAACTCAAACTCTTTATAAGCAACTAAAAAGTTTTTAAAACTGTATAAGTTAGCTTTATATAGAATTTTTAGAATATACTTATTTGCTACCGCAAACGTAACATACGCCGCTTTCAGTCTTAGCCCAATGGAGGGTTCCTGCCTTTATTTCC
>CAZZKD010000041.1:0-1751 GCA_964655095.1 uncultured Thermocrinis sp. | reverse complement strand
GATGAAAACGTGAAACTGGCTATAGAAAGTCTAAAGGAAAGGACCCAGATGGTAAAGCTATTAGGTTCTTATCCCAGGGCTGTTACCGAAGAGAGCTAATTCTCTTAAAAGTTTCCTTCTGTGTTCCTCTCCGATGAATGGTTCTAGGTGAATGTCTCCAAGCCTTAGACCCACTGGCAATCCTTTTCTTAAAAACTCTAAAGTAAGGTAAGTTAATTTTGAAATCCTTTCTTCTAAGTTTCCTTCTACGTTGTCTAAACTGAGGATAACGGGAGGGCTCTCTTCCGCACTAAAATCCTTTATAAGCAATTTATTCACCTTTGCAGACAGCTTCCAGTGTATGAGTTTCATAGGCTCCCCACTATATTCCTTAACACCCTGAAGTTGGTCGTAGCCTAACTTTTTGCTTATGTTCAATAACTCTCCTTTGTATATACCCTCTACCGTGGGCTTTTCCTGTGCTACCATTGGCTTTGGGAAAACCACTAACCTTAAAGGAATTTCTTCATAGAAATATCTTTCAAAGAGGCCTACAGGAAAGGAAGAGGAAATTTTTAAGGTTATCTTATCATAAAAACCTCTTTTTGGAAATTTTAGAGTCAGACTTTCCTCTTGCTCCTTTTTTACCAATGTAAAGAATGCAAAAGAAGCTTTGTTCTGAACTTGCTCAACTTTTATAGCAAAAGATGGAACCCTTTTCTTGTTCTTCACAATTATTCTAAAACTTTCGGCTTTTTCTGCATACACTTCCTTCGGCGGTATTATCTCAATCTCCAAACCATTTAAGTTATACAAAGAAAGAAGACCAGAAAGGAGCATAAAAGAGAGCAAAAAGGAAACCACCAAATACAAAAGATTGTTAGAAGTATTTACCGCCGATATTCCCAGAAATATACTTATACCTATGAAAAATAACCCAGCTTTATTAACCTTTACCTTGTATTTCACCGATACCCTTTGCGATGTAAGAGAGCATCTCTATAGGTAGAGGCACAAGCACCGTGTTCCCCGGTTTAGTTACTGTGTTCTGTATAGTTTCCAAGTATCTGAGCTGTAATGCCAATGGTTCTGAAGCTAAGATTTTTGCAGCGTCTGCCAGCTTTTGTGCCGCTTGATATTCTGCTTCAGCAGTGATGATCTTTGCCCTTCTTTCCCTTTCTGCCTCAGCCTGCCTTGCCATTGCCCTTCTTAGCTCTTCCGGAAGGTCTATTTTCTTTAGCTCCACTGCAACCACCTTTACACCCCAAGGGTCCGTCTGTCTGTCTATTATCTCCTGAAGCTGGATGTTTAGCTTTTCCCTCTCTGCCAAAAGCTCGTCTAACTCCACCGAACCGCACACGCTTCTTAAGGTGGTCTGAGCTATCTGGGAGGTAGCGTAAAGGTAGTTCTCTACTTCCACAATGGCCTTTACCGGATCCACCACTCTAAAATACACCACTGCATCCACGCTGACAGAAACGTTATCCTTTGTGATAATGTCTTGTGTAGGCACGTCTAAAGTGACCGTCCTTAAATCCACCTTTACCATCCTGTCTATGATGGGGATGAGTATGAATAGACCAGGACCTTTTGCTCCTATCACCCTACCCAACCTGAAGATGACAGCTCTCTGATACTCAGGGATTATCTTTATAGCTGCAGCTAAGAATATAACAACCAAAATAGCTATAACTATCAGTGGAGAAAAGCCCATAACAACACCTCCAAGGATTTTTAGTATATCCCCTCCCAAAACCGAGAGTAAAACCACC
>CAZZKD010000040.1:0-14278 GCA_964655095.1 uncultured Thermocrinis sp. | reverse complement strand
ATTGAACCTTCGGGCAATTTCTCTACTTAGCTCTATGTGCGGAAGCTGATCCTCTCCCACCGGCACAGCCTCAGCCTTGTATATCAGAATATCCACCGCCTGCAAAACTGGATAACCCAAAAAGCCATAAGTGTCTGTGTCATAAAAGTCTCTCTTTGAAACATTTAACCTGTTTAATATTTCAGGCTCCAACAAGCCCTCAAAGACTGCCCTTATGAAGCTATCGGATAAGGTATCCAAGATTACCTCTTCAAAAGCTTCAAAATCAACTATCTTGTAAGGAACCTTGGCAAGAAACTCTTTAACTAAGTCTCTCAATCCCCCTTTAAAACTAAGCTCTAAGTCTGAAATCCTCAGAAGGTTTAGCTTCATATCTTTGTATGTTGGGTTCCACTCAAGCCAGCTTTTTGGCGTGATCATAGAAAAGATGAGAAAAAGTTCTAACTCTTCTTTTACTTCAGATTGTATAAAGAGTGTGCTTTTGTTTGGGTCCAAACCAAGTGCTATCCAATCTATCATTACCTGTTCTATGTTTTCCTTTATCTGCTCCGTGTTTTTGTAAGCTGTGGTCAGCGCGTGCCAGTCTGCTATCATGTAAAAGGTTTCATGTTTTTCCTGAAGTTCCACCCAGTTTTTGATAACCCCAAAGTAATGACCCAAGTGAAGTTTGCCTGTGGGTCTCATACCACTAAGCACTTTCATAGCAATATCTATTTTAAAAACAACCAAACCACTGGTAAAACTGCACAAAGTTTATAATTTCTTTAGTTCATGAGCCTACCTCTTTTGCTGTTAATACTCCTGGTCTTCTCTTCTTACGCCCAGGAGTACTGCCCAAAGGAGGAGACTCTTGCTAAGCTCAAGGATTATATCGCTCGCTACTATCTATGGAAGCACAAAATAGGGGAACTCCCGGAGTGGAAAGACGAATCAGAAGCTATAGCCTTCCTGCGATCAAAGGGGGATAGATGGACTACTATAACTAAGTTGGAAGACGACAGAAATTGGTATTCTGAGGCAAAAATGTTTGGCATAGGCATCAGGTGGGATGAGGATGGCACCATAGTTAAGGTGTTTGAAAATTCTCCAGCCCAAAGGATTGGACTAAAACCAGGAGACATAATCTACTCAATAAACGGAGAAACTGATAAAAGTAAATGGAGTATTATCATTAGAAACACACCTGCAGATATTCCCATTAGGTTGGTAATAATCAAAAACGGCATGTTTGTGGAGGTGGAAATTTTTAAAGACTACTTTACTGTAAACCCCATTGAAGAAAGACGAATAATAATGCTGGGAAACAAAAAGTTAGGTTATGTCCATCTTGTGAATTTTACCAATCCTGCGGTAAAGGGTTTTGCAGATGCCTTGTGGTATTTTCAAGAAGAAGGCATTGATGCCCTGATAATTAACCTAAGCAACAACAGTGGAGGGCTTATATCGGTAGCAAAGGCTATAGCGGACATGCTCATAAGTGGGGAAGGCGTAATGTTCTACTTGGAAGGTTCGGGAAACGGTATAAGTGTTTATGAGTTTAAAAAAGAAAAAATGCTTGATAAACCTATTTTTGTTATAGTAAACAAAAACACAGCTTCAGCTGCTGAGCTTTTGGCAAGTTTGCTGAAAAGATACGCAGGCGCAATAGTTGCAGGAGAACCAACAGTTGGAAAATATGTTGGAAGCAACATGTATTTCTTGAACAACTGTGGTTTAGTTTTGAGGTTAATCACCTTTGCAATGAAACTTCCAGATGGTAGTTTTGTGGTAGGAGAAAAGGGCTTGGAACCAGACTGTAGAGCAGAAAAAGGTAATTTAGAAAAGGCGTTGGATTGTTTTAAGAGTGTGATCGCTCCAGAATCTCTTTCAGCCTCTCCCTAATATAGCCGGAGTTTTTTGTAGTATCCAGTATGAAGGCTTCCTGCGGGGGTTCAAAGATCTCTTTTTGTTTTAGGTATACATCCACATCCGCATCGGATATGTCTTCCCTTGAGTTCAGTCTTTTTAATATCTCCTCTTCGCTGGCTGTTATCCAGATGAGCACCGCCTCGGGAAACTTTTTTAATACCATGTCCCTTTGCCATTTTTTAAGAAAGGTAGCATCCAAAACCACGCTTTTACCCTGCATTAATTTTTCTTCAGCAATCTCCAGCATGCGCTCATAGACCTTCTTTGTCCAATCCTCCGCATAAATACCTTCCGAAAAACCTACTTTTACCTTTTTAGTGGGCTCCAAACCAGCCATTTCTTTTCTTATTTGGTCACTCCTTATCCACTCAAATCCAAATTCCTTATGCAGAATACTAGCCACGAAGGACTTTCCGCTTCCAGACAGTCCAACTAATACTAACAACATCACCTCTTTATACCCATTATTTCAAGCATTCTTGGATTGTAGCCTTCTATGATTTTGTAGTCTTTTAGGATTATGTTGTAAGGAGTAGCATTTATGTTCAATGCTTTTGCTATCTCTAAGTGCTCATCTACGAGAGGACATTTGGGGACGTTTAAAGGTTTTCCATCCATCTTTCCAGAAAGCACTTCATCCAAAGCCTTTATCTTGTTCTTTGAGCACGCTATATAGTCAGATTTTGCCCGGCTCTCCGGAAAGCTGGGAAAGGGAAGGAGAAATACATAGACTTTTAGCCTGTCCGGATACTTTTTTAGCTCCTGCCACTCTTTCCTGCAGTGCATACAGTCTGGGTTCATAAATGTAATAAGTTCTACCTTTCCTTTTCCAAACACTATGGCTTTGCTTAAAGGTATTTGTCTTACCTGTTCTTTGATGAACTCACTGTATAGGTCTTGAGAGAAAACAACGGAAATTAAAGCAAAAAATAAAAGCCAGAGTCTCATATTAAAATGATACCATGTCTAAGTTCTTGGTGTGGGGCTTGGGGGTAAGCGGGCGCTCTGCGGTAAAGCTTATAAGAAGTAAAGGGTATGAAGTTTATGAAGGGGACGACAAAGAAGGAAAGGACTTTAGAGAATTTCTGCCTTTGGTAGATAGAGTAGTGCTATCTCCGGGCATCCCTCCTAAGCATCCCCTTTGGAAAGAGGCTTTAAGGCTTGGGCTGGATGTTATAGGTGAGCTGGAGCTTGCGTGGGAGTTCTTCAAAGGGAAGGCTATAGCTATAACCGGCACGGATGGTAAATCGACCACCACAAGGCTAACTTATTTGATGCTGAGTAAGTTCTTCAAAGACGTAGAGGAAGGTGGTAATATAGGAACTCCCTTTTCGGAGATAGTTTTAAAAAATCCAGAGTGTTTGGCGGTTTTAGAGGTTTCTTCCTTTCAAGGGAAGACCTTAAAAAGCTTTCGCCCCATAGGAGGTGCTTTTTTAAATTTTTCTACGGACCACTTGGACTGGCACCCCAATTTAGAGGACTATCTTCAAAGCAAATACAACATATTTTCAAGACAAAAGGAGGAGGACTTTTTGGCTGTAAATGCTTTTCAAGAAGAAACAAAAAACACGCCCACTAAGGCAAGAAAGATCCTAATTGGTGGAAAGGAAGCCCACATAAAGGACGGAAAGGGCTATGTTTTTGGTAAAGAAGTTTTTAGCTTAGAAAGGTTAAAGATTGTAGGTATGCACAACGCAATGAATGTTTTAACTGCTTCTGTTATAGCTTACACACTCGGCGTTCCGGAAGAGGTTATACAAGAGGTAGCGTATAACTTCCGAGGACTTCCTTACAGGTTGGAGTATTTGGGAGAGTTCAACGGTGTTAGAATATACAACGATTCTAAATCTACAACACCCAACGCACTTAGGTCTGCCCTTGAGAGCATGCCAGACCATAAAGTTATACTCATAGCAGGCGGAAAGGACAAAGGCTTGAACTTTGAAGATCTGCATACTTTGGTTAGCAAAAAGGTAAAAGCCTGCCTATTGATAGGAGAAGCAAAAGAAAAGATTGCCAAAGCTTGGAACAAAGCGACGGATATTTATCTTTTCAACAGCTTGGAAGAGGCGGTGGAAAAAGCTTTATGCGTTGCCAAAGGGGGTGATGTAATCCTTTTCTCTCCAGCCTGTGCATCCTTTGATATGTTTAGAGATTACAAAGAGAGAGGGGGTAGGTTTAGGGCTCTTGTGGAGGAGTTCTATGAGGTTTATAAAAACTGATCTAACCTGTAGGTTGGATGCGTTGCCCTGGACGGGTTTTCATACAAGGTTTGTGGTCGCTTTGGGTATTACTTGGGTTTTGGATGCCTTTGAGGTGGTCATAGTGAGCGCAGTTCTCAAACCTATGGCAAAACAGTTAGAACTTTCTGCCCAACAGGCATCCCTTTTAGTGAGTGGCTTTCTCATAGGTGCCATAATAGGTTCTTTGCTGTTTGGATACCTTGCAGACAAGTTCGGCAGAAAGAGCCTTTTTATCATAACTCTTCTTCTATACTCTGGTGGAACTTTTCTGACAGGCTTTGCAGATAGCTTTGAGTTTGCTATGTTATGCAGAATACTCGCTGGTGCAGGCTTAGGTGGAGAGTTTGCAGCTATTCAGTCAGCCATAGATGAGTTTGTGCCTGCACGCCACAGAGGAAAGGTAGATGGAACCATAACTGCTCTCTGGAACTTAGGTAGCATAATAGCTTCCTTGTCTGCCCTCTATCTTCTTAAAACTTTTGACGAATCCTTTGCCTGGAGGGTGGCATACTTTTTAGGAGGAA
This sequence comes from uncultured Thermocrinis sp., assembly GCA_964655095.1. Classification (GTDB taxonomy): domain Bacteria; phylum Aquificota; class Aquificia; order Aquificales; family Aquificaceae; genus Thermocrinis. The sequence continues at coordinate 9,603 of CAZZKD010000040.1, read as the reverse complement.
TTCTTGCCTTGCTGATAGTCTTTATAAGGCTCTACGTTCCAGAATCTCCAAGGTGGCTAATAGCTAAAAACAGAATAAAAGAAGCGGAAGAAATAGTCAGAAAGGTGGAAAAGAAAGCTGGCTTTTCTCCAAAGGTAGAAAGCTGTGATATACCGGTATTTGAAGGTAGCATTTTTGACGCTACAAAGATAATCCTTACAAAGTATAGATGGCAGTTTATATTTAGCGCATCTATGAGCTTTACTATTTTGACTACTTACTACGGTATTATAACCTTCTTGCCGCTGGTTCTTTCAAAGGTTTATAATCTTTCCTCTCTGGAAATTTCCAGCGTGCTGTTTTTTGGAAGTGTAGGTGGTTTAATAGGTGGTTTAACGGTAGCCTTTTTAAACGATAAGCTGGGAAGGAAGCCCTTAGGAACAGCCATAAGCTTTCTGTCCATGCTTGCTGTTTTTCTTTTTCTATTAAAAGGCGTAGATCCAAGAGTGTTATACTTTGTGTATTCCTTGATTGCATTTTCCTTTGCGTCCGTGGCTTATGTGATAGCCACCGAGATATATCCTTCCTACATAAGAGCATACACCATAGGTGTGCTTTCTGTAATTGGCCGATTGTCCGGTGCCTTTGCTCCAGCGGTAGTGGTCTCCATAGCAAGCCAAGACTACAGATTAGGTATTTTTACTATTGCCAGCTTTTGGCTAGTTGGTTTTATAAGCTTTTTAATCTACTCAATAAAAGGCAAAGAGACAAAAGGAAAACCTATAGAACAGATAAGTTAAATCATGAAAAAGATAATTTATCTTGCCACGGTCTTTATGCTTCTTTCCATATCAGCGCTTGAAGGGTTTGTGATTGTTCTTATGGCTTATACTTTCTACTTAATAGCCAAAGGAGGGCTAAAGCCATACGGAAGGCTCCTGAGCCCTCTCTTGCTTCACGCTATTCCCACCATCCTTTCAACCCTTCTTTACACACCTTCCCAAACAGGAAAGGCCATAGAGAGGTCAATCTTTCTTCTTATATACCCCTTAGGTGGTAAAGAAAAGTTAGGTTATGAGTTTTTTAAAAGGTTTAACCAGCTTTTGATCTTTGTCGGTGTTCTGCTAATACCTGTGGTGCTTTACAACTTCTACAAAGATGGCATGCCTGCGCCTTTGTGGGGCGGAGTGTTTGAGGTAGGATTTCTTTATTCTTTTTTCTCCATAAGCGCCCTGTCTATGTTCTTATTTACCAAAAGAAAGATTTATTTTGTCCTTTTTCTGATTTTTATAGGCTTTGTATTTGCTAGCATGAGAAGGTCTGCCATAATGGGATTGATCTTTACTCTACTTTTGATCATCTACTTGATGCGAAAAGTAGTTTCTAAAAAATTTGTGATTGCAACTTTGACTTTCATAGGTTTTAGCACGGTGATAACTTTTAGCGTTCTTGTTCAGAAAGATCTGCGGTTTTCTACGATGGCCCAGGTATTGCTTGGGAAGAAAACCTTGAACGAAGAAACCTTAGACGTGATTTCAAGCATAAGATGGACCATCTTCAAGGCAGGCTTGGAGGTGGTAAAGAAGGACCTTAAGGAGGGAAACTACCTTCCACTGCTTATTGGACACGGTCTAAACTCAGGATACTACCTTGAGCCAAAGTCTCCAGTAGGTGGAACTTACGAGTCTGTCTTTTTGCTTTCTGAGTTCATAGAAAAGGGTATTTTGGGACTTTTGGGCATCTTATGGCTGTGGTGGGCTTACTATTCTTACCTGCTAAAGCTCAAGTTAAAAAAAGAGGATGATATTCTTCTTGTTCCTTCCCTTTCTTTTTTATCTACCATGCTGATAGGTAGCGTGTTCACTATGTTTTGGGATGCTATGCTACCTTGGATGCTTTTGGTCTTCAGAGTGGCGGAAAAGCAATTGGAAAGCTCTTGAGCCTTATTCTACTTTTCTGTAGAACCTAATCAGCTTTCCGCTGTTTGCGTCTATCAGAGCGGTCCCCTCTGAGCCTCTAACTCTGTAGTAGCATTCTCCCTTTTTGTTTCTTGAAAGATTTACACTATAGACCTTTCCAACGAGTTGGGATGCTTGCCTGCTTGCATCTTCTACGCTAAGCTTTGGATTGCATAGCTCTAAAGATGCAAAGCTTAAGTTTATTGCCAACAGAACAATCATAAACACCATAGATTTGTATTTTAAATAGTTTGTCCTAAATTCACACAAATTTAACCTTTCCATGTGTAGGAAGACCCCACTAAAGTGTCTGACATTCAGCTCTGCTCACTACTATATATACTCCTAATAGACTACAAAACTCAAGAGCTTCTAAAAGTATGCAAGTAGAGTAAAAAACCCGGGAAGGGTAGCGCATGAGGCACGCCCGGGGTGCATAAGTTAGAATTTATAAGAAGCGTTTAAGAAGAAAGTCCTTCCAGGTTCTGGCACTTTAACTCCAGCCATAAAGGGATGTCTCAAGAAAGAGGTATGCTCGTAATACTTCTTATCAAGGACGTTATCCACACCCGCTGTTAAAGAAAGACCCTTCCAATTTACACCAGCCTTTAGGTTCAGCACTCCATAACCGGAGGTCTTTTGCTCTTTTAGGTCTGAATCTACTTTGTCCTGCGTGGCGGTTGCCACCACTTCCCCTTCCGTAAACCAAAGACCTGTATCGTATCTGAGTCCCAATCTTGCCTTTAGAGGAGGCATTTCTGCCACGTCTTTGTCGTTTATGTTAAGGTGTGGCTTTCTGTCCTTTCTTCCTTGAACGTAAGATGTCCCACCAAATAGAAAGAGATTTCCAAACAAGTTAGCCCTTATATCCGTTTCAAAACCATAAAAGACCGCATCCACATTGGCATAAGACATAGCACTGTCTCCTGTCACTAAATCAGCGCCATTCTGCCTTCTCTGCTTGTGTATAGTTATATAATCCTTTACTAAGCTATAGAAAACTGTTCCCTTTGCCATTAGCTTTTTAGAGGAATACTTCAATCCCAAGTCAAATTCGGTGTTTTTGGAAGGCTTTAATTCTGGGTTTCCTACCCATTGCATGGCTCTACTCAAAGCAAAATACCTTTCCTGAGGATCTGGCACTCTAACTCCGTATCCTAAACCACCAAAGAACTCAAGCTCTGGAGTAAAGGAGTAGAAGACCTGCACATTACCTGATGGATACGTATCCGTTTTTGAAGTGCTTCTGGTGTTTTTGTAAGCAAAGTAAAGGTTGGTGTTTGCTTTTGAAGAGTTAGCTTCTGACTTTGTGGTATCTACTCTCAAGCCCACACTAAGCCTTAGTTTGTCAGATAGCTTTGTTTTATACTCTCCAAAAACTCCAAGGTTGGTAACATCCACATCTGGAATGATAAATTGCCTATTTGGAGCCAAAACCTCCGTCGTGGGCCACATATAGTTTGTCGCATCCCAGTTTCTTTTATAGGCTTCAAAACCAACCAAGAAATTCCCGACCTCTCCTTCCATTCTCCCACCTAAGGTTTTAGTTTCTGCGTAGGTTGCCATACCCCAAGGGTTAGGTTTTGTATAGCCTCTAACCGAACTTGCCCTAAGCCTATCATCCATCCAGTGCTCCACCTTTGTGTAATAGAGGTGAAAGTTTAAAGACTTTATCAGCTCTGAGACTTTTCCAACCTTGTAGCTAAAGCTAAACCTATCTGTATCATCATAATCCGCATCCATCATAAGAGCAGGATATAGCACGTGCTTTGCAGATTGCCTTGTGTAGGCAAATTCTAACTCGTGGTTTTCCAAAGGCTTAAGGCCAAACTTTGCCCAGTAGGTGTTGATTTCAAAGGCTTTTGAGTTTATAAACTCTGGTTTGTATCTGTTGGAACTGCCTGAAGGATAAACTTCTGTTATCTTTTTACCGTCTCCATCTTCGTATGGTTTTGAGTATTTGTATGAGTATCCAGCCAATCCATAAAATCTGTTGTCTGCGTAAGAAACTACGGGAGAGAGGTTTATAAAGTTAAAAGAACCTACGGATGCATTCAGGTTTAGCCTAAAGCCCTTATCTGGTTTTTTTGTGATTATATTCACAAGACCGCCCATAGAACCTTGATGTCTTACATCAAAGGGACCCTTGATAATTTCTATCTTTTCCACTTCCGAAAAATCTACGTGAAAGGCTGGAGGGTCCATCCTGTTGGGACAAGCTCCATGAACCTCGGTATCGTCAATCAAAACATTGATGTTATCTCTCTGAAAGGCTCTTATCAAGACATCGTTTGCTATTCCACCTTTGCGGAATTTGGAAAGCCCGCTTATTTTGGTCAGCGCTTCTCCCACATCCTTAGCAGAGCTTTCTCTTACTTCCCTAACTTCCAAACTGTCCTCAAAGCTTTCTTTCTTACCCTTCACTTCAATCTCTTTCAGCAAGAGTTCTTGGGCATAAGCTTGGCTAAAGATAGCACCCAGCAGTGCTAACTTGAGAAATTTCCTACCCTTCATGTTTAACCTCCTTTAACACAATAATATAATAATATTAACACAAAATTCACACAGAAAGGGAAGTAGATTAAATACGATTTCTAATGGAAGGCTTGTAATTTAAAACTTTGTGGAATGATTAAACTCGGCATAGTGGGTTCTACTAGATCGGTGGAAAGTCAAGCGAAGGATCCTAAACCGTTTTCTAACAAACCATCGTCTATTATGGTTAGCATTGGACTTTCTACTATCGTATTTTCCTTACCTTAGAGGACGCTTCAAGCTAATAAACCGCTTTGAAGGAAACATCGTTGACATCTTAGAAAAATACCTCAAGCTGATTGAGTTAATTGTTTAAAGTAATCCACTATCATGTTTCTTAATGCTTTTTCGGGAGGCACGAATGCTACTTTTTCTGCAAAATCAAGCCAATAAAGTCTCTTTATAAGAAGCTCTAATTCTTTTTCCGTAAAGTTTTTTGCATACCTTTTAAAGTTGTGGATCATAAAGGGGTGTTTTACGCCCAGATCTTGCAGTAAAGTTTCTGGATCTTTATTACTCTTTTTCAAAACAAATAGCTTTAAAGTATAGCTTACCAAAAGCCATTGGATCTGCAGTGCTGGAACGCCCATTCTGTATAAAGCGGAGAGAAGCGAAAGGGTCTTTTCAAGGTTTTTTGTAAAGAAGGCTTCTATAAAGTCAAACACATTACCGTAGGTCTGAGCCAAACAGACTTTTTTGACATCTTCCAATGTTATTTGCTTATCTGCATACAAAAGTAGCTTTTCTACCTCTCCTCTCAAAAAGGTAAGGTCGTAAGAGGTTATTTCTAAAAGATAGTCAATGGCTTGCTCGTCAATCTTTTTCCCTTCTCTTTCTACTTTCTTTCTTATCAGATCTCTTATCTTATTTCTGTCCAGCTTTTTTGCTTCTAAAAAATCGCCCAGTTCTAAAAGGGTTTTAAACGGTTCCTTCTGAAGGCTACTTTTGTCAAGCTTTCCTTCTAAGAGAATAAAAACCGCTTTGGTCTTTATTCTGTTGGCGAGGCTTTTGATAAGCTTTGGGTCCTTTAGCTTCTTTATAAACTGTTCTCCTTTTTTGATGAACAAAAACTCTTTTTGTCTTTTTTTCTCAAACAATTCACTCTCTCCAAGGGCGTTTATAAAGTCCTGAAGGTTTATCTCGTTTCCCCACAAAACTTTAACGGGTGCCACTGTGGAAAGCTTATCCATAAAAGCGGAAACTATGTATTCCTCCTCTACCTGCACCAGATTTATGGGTTTCATCTTTTCTAAGCTTAGGTTTTTTTGGTACTCTAAAAGGTTCATGTGGGCTTCCAAATACCTTTTTCTGTAATTATTGCAGTTATGTTCTCTGCAGGGGTGATATCAAAGGCTAAGTGGAGGGCAGGAGAACCTTCTGGTGCAAACAGGCAGTTTTTGAACCTTTTTACTTCTTCTTCTGAGCGTTCTTCTATAAGTATCTCTTCTCCGCTTTCTATGCTGTAGTCTATGGTGGAGCTTGGGGCTACTACGTAAAACGGTATGCGGTGGGTTTTTGCCAAAACAGAAAGGGCATAGGTCCCTATCTTGTTTGCTACATCACCCCTTTTCGTAATCCTATCTGCACCCACTATAACGCAATCCACCAACCCTTTTTTCATCAAAAAGCCAGCTGTGGAATCGGTGATTATTTTGTGAGGTATGCCTTCCTTTAGAAGTTCCCAAGCGGTCAGGCGAGAGCCTTGAAGGTAAGGCCTTGTTTCATCTACCCACACAAAGATGGACTTTCCTGAGTAATGAGCTTGTCGGATTACTCCTAAGGCAGTCCCAAAGCCTGCGGTAGCTAAGGCTCCTGTATTGCAATGGGTCAAGATCCTTGCGTTCTTAGGTATAAGCTCATTGCCTATTTGTGCCATTTTTACGTTAGCCTGATAGTCCTCTTCCTCTATAGCCTTTGCAGTGGCCTCTAAGTCTTCTCCCCTTTTGTAAGCATCCATCATCCTATCTAAGGCATAAAACAGATTGTAAGCTGTAGGTCTTGTGTTTCTTAGGACTTCATAAACAATCTTTGGATCTTCTCCCTTTTTGACTCCGAGAACAAAGCCGTAAGCAGAAACACAACCTATAGCTGGAGCCCCCCTCACTACCATGTCCTTTATAGCTTGTGCAGTTTGGAGATGGTCCTCTAAGGCTATCCACTCCTCCAAATCAGGCAGTTTCCTCTGATCCAATAACCAAAGTTTTTGACCATCCCACCTAAAAGCTTTTACTTGCATGGTTGTTTATGGTGGAGGCGGAGGGAATCGAACCCTCGTCCGAGGATAGCCCGGCTATTAGGGCTTCTACAGGCTTAGCCAGTGTTTGTCTTTAATGGCTGTTCGCCCACTGGCAGGCAAAACAGCCACAAGGCAGGTAAGTTTCGGAAGGAGAGCCCTGCCAACCCTTCCTTCCTACACCCCTGTCTATGAACCCAACCGGTCAGCCAGAGGCACACCAACCGGCGAGCCGCTGCCTTTTCTTAGGCAGCGAGGGCCAGTTCAGCTTCGGGAAGTGTTTTGATCGGCTGTTAAGGTTGCCACCCTGCCTGCTTCCCTAAGCCTGCTATCCCCGTCGAAACCATTCGCCCCCTTAAAGGATATATATTTAAATATATCCCATAGCCAAATCTCTGACAATAGCCTATTTTATTTTTCTATGCAGTTAAAACTTAGAATAAGAAGGCATAAAGAGGGTAAATCGTGGTATGACAGCTTTTCTGTGCCTTACGAAGAAGGTATGACCTTTCTGTCCGCTTTGCAAAAGATAAAGGAAACTCAAGATGAGACGCTTACTTTTAGACATTTTTGTAGGGCTGGTATATGTGGAACCTGCGCCATATACATAAATGGCTTTCCCAAACTTGCGTGCAAAGAGCAGGTTTTACCTTACCTTTTGGACGGAGAGGAAATTACGATTGAGCCTTTAAAGAACCTTAGGGTAATCAGGGACCTGGTGGTGGATCATGAAGTTATCCCAAAGAAGATGAAAGAGCTCTCCCTTTGGATTTCAGAAAACAAGGAGAATATAAACATAGACCCAGAGGTTAGCAAATACATAGAAAGTTCCGCTGATTGCATCCTCTGTGGTGCATGTCACTCTTACTGCCCTCAAATTTTGGAAGAAGATTACGCAGGTCCTTTGTTCTTTGCTAAGCTTTATAGATTTTCTGTGGATCCAAGAGAAGGTAAAAAACAACTTAGGAAGCTTCAAGCACTTTCTGGAAGGCTTTATCACTGCCTTTCCTGTAATAAGTGCAACAACGTTTGTCCAAAGGAAGTGGAACCCGCAACTCTTATAAGAAAGCTAATGCTTATGGATGTGGATAGTGCTTAGCATATTCTTGGCGTTATCCCTTTGCTTTTCTTGGACAGAAGAAGAGCTTAAGGATCTTGTGGAGAATACGGTAAAGGAAAGGTTTGGGGATAGCGTAAGGGTTGAAAGAATAAAGATTCTTGATTGGAAAGGTAGTCTGGATGGGACTCCAAAGGTAGAGCTGGATATGGAGTACGGAAGAGCAAGAGCTTTGGCTTACATTGATTTTGGACAGAAAAGGTTGAGTGCCATATTAGAGGTTTATTGGAAGGCAAAGTTTTTTGTAGCAAAGCAAGATATACCAAAAGGAACAGTATTATCTGAAAAGCTTTTTGCGGAAGAGGAAAGATGGCTAAGAAGTATTCCCAACGATTTTAGGTTAAACGAGGAAGAGTTGGAAAGGTATCAGGCAAGCATTCACATACCAAAAGGTTCCATTCTCAGAAGGTCTATAATTAAGCCTTTGCCTGCGGTAAAAAGAGGGGATGTGGTAAAGCTTGTACTTCGCAGTGGGAATTTAGAGATAACAACCTACTGCACCGCATTAGATGGTGGAGAGGTGGGTAAAACGGTGAGGGTTAAAACCCAAAGCGGAAAGATCGTGAGGGGGAAAATAATAGACTTAGGCGTTGTGGAGCTTTTGGAGTAAAGGTATAATAATAGATCAGCTGTGCTTAGAATTTTTATAGGTTTTTTTACCACTAAGAGTATTCAAGAGCATGTGGAGAAAATAAAGGAGCAAGCGGATGACTTTATAAAGGGCAAATGGGTAGAACCTCAGAATTATCACATGACTTTTTACTTTATAGGGGAAGTGCCAGAGGAAAAGATTATGGATATAGCAAAGGCTGTTCAAGAGGTGTCGCAGAGACACAAGGCAATAAAGGTAAAGTATAGGTCCTTGGGTGTGTTTCCGAATTTAGATAGAGCAAGGGTGCTTTGGATCGGAATTGAAGAAGGCGGGAATAAACTAAAAGCCTTAGCAAAGGATATTTACCATACCAACAGAAAGCTAAGTATAAAAAGCGACAGCAAACCCTTCTATCCTCATGTAACCATCTGCAGAATAAAAGAATACGATAGAAAAAAGCTGAAAACTTTTTTGAAAAAATACGAAAACACAAACTTTGGCGAAGATACTGTGGATAGGATATCCATTATAAGGAGTTCCTTAACTTCCGTAGGACCCATATACTCTGTTTTGGAGGAGTTTTATCTCAATGGATAGGCTAACTTACAAACAGGCGGGTGTGGATATAGAAAAAGCGGAGAGTTTTGTAGAATTTATAAAGGATAAAACTAAGGAGCTTAAAACCCAAGCCATTCTGTTTGGCAGTTTTGCCAGCGGAGTTTTGCTGGAAGGATACAAAAAGCCCGTGATTATGATGACTGCTGATGGTGTAGGCACAAAGCTAAAGGTTGCCCAACAGATGAACGTCCATCATACGGTAGGTATAGACCTTGTGGCGATGAATGTAAACGATCTTATAACCTCCGGCGCAAAGCCATTAGGATTTATGGACTACATAGCGACAGGAAAGTTAAATCTGGATGTGCTCAAAAAAGTTATGGAAGGTATAATAGAAGGTTGTAAGCTTTCTGAAATGCCTCTTGTGGGAGGAGAGACCGCAGAGATGCCTGATTTTTATCCAGAGGGGGTTTATGACCTTGCGGGCTTTTGTGTAGGGGTATGCGAAGAGGATGAACTGATAACAGGAAAGAATATAAAACCGGGGGATGTCTTAATTGGACTACCTTCTTCTGGCTTTCACAGTAATGGATATTCCCTTTTGAGAAAGGTTTTGGAGCTAAAAAGGGTT
>CAZZKD010000039.1:0-6475 GCA_964655095.1 uncultured Thermocrinis sp. | reverse complement strand
GAAGCTACGAAGTCTAAACCCGAAAAAACACCCGTTGGGAGAATAAACGAAGCTCAGGCAAACAGAAAACCTGTCTTTAGAGCCTCATGAGGTTGTTCTAAAAATCCCTCATTGGGCCGTCCCCCCAACCTCTAAGGGAGCTAACCTGCTCCTCATCCTGTCCCACCCCCCTTGAACCAATAAGGAGTTTTTGTTTGTTAGCATTTTATAAGCAGACCTTATGGCTGATGATTGCTTGCGCATTAGCTGAAAAAGCTTTTTTCTGTCTGGACTGTTGAGTTGAAGTTTGAATTGCACGCTTACGTACATCTTAAGTTTTTATTATAGTACTTAGCACTGGCTGAGGGATTTTTAGAATAGTCTCAGAGCCTCATTGGCATAATTAAGCAAAGATAGGGATCTTTATCAAAGTCATAACTTTCAAACACTACTGGGCTTTCCGCATCAAAAGCTTTTATGTAGATCTTTTCAGATTCAAAACTTCCCAAAGCTTCCAACAGATACTTTCCGTTGAAACCTATTTCAATAGGCTCTCCACTGTAATCTATATCCACCTCATCCTTTCCCTCGCCAAATTCTGGCTCAGATATTTCCAAAAGTAGTAAGTCCTTTGTGAAAGAGAGTTTTACAGGAAAGGCAGAGGCAGACGCAATAGCAGAAAGCCTTTCTAAAGAATCCTCTAACTCAGCTCTATCCACTATTGCGTTAACCCGAAAATCGGAAGGAAGAACTGAAAGATAATCCGGATATTCACCCTCCAAAAGCCTAACCGAAAGGATCCAGTTTTCCCCCTTCACATGGGCAAAGTTTTCGTCCTTACCTACCTGAACGGACCCTATGACGTCTTTAAGTAATCTCTCCAAAACTTTTAAACTTTTGCGAGATAGTAAAAGCTCATCCCCAAATGCGACTTCTGGCATGAAGAGGGCAAGGCGGTGTCCATCAGAACCAACAAAATGAAGCTTGTTTTCATGATTGCGAACATACATTCCCTGCAGAGCATACCTTGTGTCTTCTTTTGATATGGCATATCCCACCTTGGATATAGCCTTGGAGAGAAGAGAGCTCGGAATATGCTCTTTTACAACCGCCTGTGGAAATTCAGGAAATTCAGAAGGATCTGCACATACCAATTTAAATTGACTTCTCCCCCCTTTTACTGTTAGTTTATCCTCCACAAGTTCTACGTAGGCTTCCGCAGAAGATAGACTTTTTACTACGGATGTTATTTTATCTGCATTTACGGAAGTTTCGCCTTTGACTTCAACCCTTGCAGGCAGGTGGAATACTAAAAAGTTCTCCAGGTCTGTGGCGTAAATATACAATGTATCTTCGTCCGCTACCAATTTGAAGTTATTGAGTACAGGAAGGGCAGATTTTTTTTCAGTAGCTAACTTCGCTTTTGATAGCGCGTCGTCAAACTCTACCCTATCTACGAAAATCTGCATGGTAATATTATAGCATTAATACTTTGAATGTGTTTTACTGACATCTTCTTTTTATGCGAAAGCTTCCCACCATTTCTAAAAACTTCATCCACAAATAATTGGCTATATCTTGAGCTATTTCTCTACACTCTTTGAGAACTTCTTTAATCTTTTCTATCTTTCCCTTATTAGCAAAATGTTTAAACTCGTAAGCGGAGTAAATCTCACTCATACTATGACTCTTCCTTAACATAAAGTAATTAGTCGCGAGGCTAATTACACCCCCTCCCTTTCCAACGCCACCTTTCCCGTCCTCGCCATCTCCTTTATACCAAAAGGTTTTACAAGTTGGACAAAAGCGTTTATCTTATCCTCATCTCCAGTTATTTCTACCGTGTAAGTATCTGGCGATACATCCACTATTTTACCTCTAAAGATCTCAGTTAGTCTAAGCACTTCATCCCTTGCCCTTGGCGTGGCGGTGTGAATCTTTACAAGGGCTAATTCCCTCTCTACATGAGGACTGTCTATTAGATCTCTTACCTTTATAGTGTCTATCAGTTTTCTGAGCTGTTTTACCACCTGTTCTATTACCACATCGTCCCCTATCACCTCAATGGTCATTAAAGAAAGTCCCTTCTCATGGGTTTCTCCCACTGAAAGCCCTTCTATGTTGTAACCTTTCCCTGCTATGAGGGTAGCTATCCTTGCCAAAACTCCCAGTTCATTACGCACAAGGACCGATATTATGTGCCTTCTCGTTTCTCCCTTCTTCACTTCTCTAAACATAGGGGCCTTTATGGCCGATATTTCGTTCCTTCCTATGGTATCGCTCATTCTTTCACCTCTAAGGAGAATTTTAAACCTTTTTCCAACTTTTTTATAGCATCATAATTGGTCATATCTAACTGCAATGGGGTTATGGACACATAACCGTGATACACAGCCCAGTAATCTGTTTCCTCTTCCAGATGCCAACCAAACTCAGTGGCAGTTATCCAATAGAGAGGCTTCCTTGCAGGATCCAAGAGTTTTAATACTTTCTCTTTATACGCTCTCCTCCCCTGTCTTGTAATCAAAAAGCCCTTTATTTGCTCTATGGGAAGGTCCGGGATGTTTACGTTCAAGTAAGCATTTTCTGGCATACCTTTTTCAAGGACCTCAGCAGTTATAAGCCTTGCCACCTTTGCAATTTCTTTAAAGTCCTTCACCTCTCCACCAAAAGCTGAAAAAGCAACGGAAGGTATGCCCAGTATTCTTCCTTCCATAGCCCCAGAAACTGTGCCAGAGTAAGTAATGTCCTCTCCCAAGTTGGGACCCTCGTTTATACCCGAGCACACCAAATCTGGCTTTTTCCCTTCAAGTATAACATAATAGCCCAAGTGAATACAATCTGCTGGCGTGCCACCAATAACAGTCCAAAAGTCCCGTTCTATCCTTCGCATCCTCAGAGGCATGCTAAAGGTTAAGGAATGACCTACACCACTTAGATTCCTATCTGGTGCGACTGTTATAACTCTTCCGAGTTTTTTCAGCTCCTCCCTAAGGGCTTTTAAACCTTCAGAAAAGTATCCGTCGTCGTTAGTTAGCAGAAAGGTTGGCATACTTCGCTTTTAATCCAGTTTTTAACATATAAATCACGAACATCACTCCACTTATAACCGCGAAGACCGTCCCCACCATCATAAGCACCAAAGAAAAGAGCACAAAAGGATCCTCTGTAAAACCAGTACCGTAGGTTTTTCTTGGAGCTCCCTTAAAGCCTGCAAAGTAAAGCCCTAAAACAAAGAGTATCATCCCAAAGCCATACAAAAATAGCTGAGGTTTTGCAATCTTAGGAAATTCCCTTATCCATCCGTACTCCTTAAATAGGTAATAGGAGATTGCCATAAGGGTAAGGGTCAGACTTGTAACCGCTCCATGATAGTGAGCCGGTACTCTCAAATCCGCTTTCAAACCTGCATAAGCTATAACAATTCCTAAAAGGTAAAGTGAAACAGAAAGCCAAAAAGCTAAGGAATATGGAGACGTGCTAAGAACAGACTTCCTCAGAAGGTTAAAGACATGCAAAAATATGGGGATGCCTAAGCCTATGGCATAGGACAGTTCGGTGAATATCTTTGCGTTTCTTGAAACAGGGTCTTCAAAGATAACTGGCACCAATACTAACAGGAAGCCAAAAAGCAAGAAGGACATGTTGGCAAATCTGAGAAAGCCAAGCTCGTGCTTTATGCCTAACAACTTAGAAAGAAAATACCAAGAGAAGAGAAGCACGGCACCATTCAAAAATTGGTGTATGTGCCCTGGAGCCCAGTAAAGTCTTTCGTAGAAAAGATACAACGCATCGTGGCTTCCAGTCTTAAAGGCGGAGGTTAGTGTAGCCAACAGCATCAAAAAGGCTAAAATTACACTTACGCTTAAACTGTTTATCAGCGGATCCTTTGAAAAGATGCTTCTAAAGACAGTTTTTAGCCTAATTATACTAGCAAGCCAAAGCCCACAGAAAAAGGATAGGGCTCCAAAAAAGAACACTGGATGGACTATGGTAGGAAGGTAGTTATTGGAAACTGCAATGCCCCAGCCAGAAAAAGAAGCTAAAGCTATTCCCAAAAAACCAAAAAAGGCTAAGTAAAAGCTTACACTATCCTCTGCTGGAAAAAACTTATTCCACAAAAGCATAGTAAAAGAAAGCAGAAATACGACTATAGCAAGATCCACGTGCCCAACTAAAGCATGGTAGAAATATCCAGCAGGAAAAAGCTTATAAATTCCAGGCGTGCGAGCTAAGGCCACCAGAAAAGCAAAAAGCCCACCCAAGCCTAAGGAAATTAAAGCTAAAAAGAAAAACCTTTTCTCCACTTTCATCTCCTTAGATCAAACACCATAACAGTAAAAAGTAGAGCAAGATAGATGACAGAGTAGAAGAAAAGAAAACCGCCGTTAGGTTTATTTGAGAATACGAGCCTCAGAGTTAAGAGAAGGTATAAAAAGCTTAGTACAGAAGCTGAAATAAGATAGATCTCTCCAGCTATTTGATAAAAGTATGGAACTATACTCATGGGCAAAAGGGCAGAAGTGTATAGAAGGGTTTTTACTTTTGTATGCTGTATGCCTTTTACTACAGGCAGTGTGGGAATGCCCGCCTTTTTGTAATCTTCTGCATACTTTATAGCCAAAACCCAAAAGTGTGGTGGTTGCCAGAGGAACATAATCAAGAATAGCAAAAGCGGTTCCAACCCTAAACTGCCGGTTAGGGCAGTGTATCCTATGACTGGTGGCAGTGCACCGGAAATCCCACCTATTTCCGTGGCTAAGGGGCTTTTCCTCTTTAAAGTTAGAGTATAAACTGAAACGTAGAAAAAAGAGGCGAGTGCGGTAAAAAAGGTCGCTATCGGATTGGTAAAAAAGAGCATTATCAGAAAGGAAAGAGACAAAAGGATTACACCAAACCAAAAGGCATTGGAGGGCGGCACACTACCTAGTGGAAGTGGTCTTGTCTTGGTGCGATCCATAAGCATATCCAAGTCTCGGTCAAAATATTGATTGAGGACCGCAGAACCAGCAGAAGCCAAGCCTGTGCCAAGAAGGGTCCAAAATACTAAATTTGTAGGAGGGAAACCCCTCTGAGCTATATACATCCCCGTAAGGGTGGTTATCAATACCAAAAGGACTATACCAGGTTTTGTAAGCAATAAGTAGTCCTTAACTGCTCCACTTAACGTAGCCATTTTTACCAAAGCCCTTACTGCCATGCTTCTCTCAAAACAGGTTGTTGGATTCTAAGGTTTAGATGATAAGTTAGCCATGCGAAGAGGAAAAAACCAGAGGCTGTATCAAGGAAAACAAGGGGTAAAAAGAACCCTGTTAATACCATGGATACCGCAAACACAAACTGAACGTTTATGAGAATGAAGGTGTATAAAGCTAATCTGCTTTTACTGAGGATAAGATAAAATAGAAAGGCTAACCAGGTCAGATAGGCAAGGTTCCTGTGCGCAAACTGTAGAGCTATCTGCCAGTGGGATAGGTCGGGAATTAGGGCTCCTGCACACGTGGGCCACTCATGTCCACAGGCTTCCCCAGAACCTGTGTATCTAACGAGCACGCCTGTTATCATAGTAGCGAGCGCAAAAAAGTATGTCCATACAGGAACACCTTCTTTTACCGGATCTTGCGAATGCATAAACCTATAGGTAAGAACAAGCGCCCCAAGTATTATCATAGACTCATATATATGAAAAGATTCCAAGAGCATGTGGCTTAAATACTTTAAGTTGGGAGCTTCTGAAGTTATCATCTTCATACCAGTTAAGGCTGCACTTATGGTAAAAAGAAGAGCTATTGCGGAGGTTATCTTGGGAAGCCCTTTAAAGCCTCTCCATACGTATATGAAGGTTAGAAAAACAAAAAGGCCAGCCAAACTGCTTACTGTCCTGTGTCCCATCTCCAGCTTTGCGGAAGTTTCCTTTGGAAGGCTAAAGTCTCCATAGCACAGGGGCCAGCTTGGACATGCAAGACCTGAATCTGTGCTCCTTACCATCCCTCCCCATATCATCACTAAGTAGGTAAATAGAATGGCGGAACCTATAACAAGTCTCATGATTCTATAAATTATACTTCAAAGTATTCTGCACCACAGTTTTCTGTTTCCCAAACTACCACTTTTTCTACCGATGGGTATCTTTCTTTTACCCTTTGGTAAAGCCATCTTGCCACATTCTCCGCACTGGGGGAAAAGTCAAAAACGTCGTTTAAAAGCGTGTAGTCAGGTAAGACCTCCTTTAAAAAGTTTTCCACCTCCACAAAGTCTTTTCCCATACCTCCCTCGTCTAAACTATCTACTCTTATATACACATCCACAGTCCATGTATGACCGTGCAGAGGTTCAGGTTTGCCATGGTAGTTTGTTAAAAAGTGCGCAGCGTTAAACTTTCTTTTAATCCTCAAAAGCCAAGGCATGCTTAGTATTTTATCCTGAGGTTATCCGAAAAATCCCCCATTGAAACGTCCCCCCAACCTCTAAGGGAACTGACCTTCTCCTCATCCTG
>CAZZKD010000038.1:0-2904 GCA_964655095.1 uncultured Thermocrinis sp. | reverse complement strand
TACTGAGCTACCTGGGCTATAGTTTAAAAGCGGGCGACGGGACTCGAACCCGCGGCCTGCTGCTTGGAAGGCAGCTGCTCTACCACTGAGCTACGCCCGCTAAAGTGGAGGGGGCAGGATTCGAACCTGCGCAGGGCGGAGCCCGGGGGATTTACAGTCCCCTGCCTTTGGCCACTCGGCCACCCCTCCTAAAGCCAAAAGCTGGCGGTGGGACTTGAACCCACGACCGCGGGATTACAAATCCCGCGCTCTGCCGACTGAGCTACGCCAGCTGAAAATTATATCATAAATCATAACATAAAGATTTTCAAGACACTATTACTGCTTAACATCGGGGCGAGGGGACTCGAACCCCCGACCTTCGGCTCCCGAAGCCGACGCGCTACCACCTGCGCCACGCCCCGTTAGAAAACCTAAGATTTTATCCCTCCACTTACTTGCCAAAAACTCCACCTCTTGCACATCTATGGTTTTGAGTTCTCTCTTTTCCATCAAAATTCTACCTTTGCACACCACTGTATCTATATCCTCTGCGCTTGCGCTATACACCCACTGAGAGATAGGATCATATAGAGGTTTCCAGTGGGGACTATCTGTTTTAACCAGTATAAAATCCGCATCAAAACCCAGCTCTATCCTTCCTGCCTTTATACCAACCGCAGAAAAACCCATCTGTGTGGCTATCCTTAGAGCCTGATCTGCATCCATTGCCTTAGCGTTTAGACTATAACCCTTTTGGAGCTTGGCCATCAAAGACATCTCCTCGTGCATGTTTAGGTTGTCGTTAGACGCTGGTCCATCCGTTCCGAGGCAAACGTGAATACCCCTTCTTATATAATCCCAAATTGGTGCTATGCCAGAGGCAAGCTTTAGGTTGCTTTCTGGACAGTGCAGAACTCTAACCTTTCTCTCTTTTAGAACTTCCCTCTCTTCCTCCGTGGTCCATACCACATGGGCACAAAGTAGCCTTTCGCTCAAAACTCCTAAACTTTCTAAATGCATAACGGGAGTTTTTTCATACTGCTCTTTTATCTTTTCTACTTCCTCTCTGGTTTCTGAAAGGTGAGTATGAATGTAGACATCTTCGGACTGTGCCAACTCTTGAACCTTTTCAAAGGTGGATGGACCGCAGGTATAGGGAGCGTGGGGACAAAGCACAGGAAAAACGAGCTCTTCTCCCTTAAAAACCCTTACAAAATCCTTTGCTCTCTTTATATACTCTTCTGGTGCTTTAGCGACCTTTGTAGGAAAGTCCAGTATGCCAAAACCCAAACCCACCCTAACTCCCACTTGCTTAGCCACATCACCCACTATCTCTTCAAAAAAATACATATCCATAAACAAAGTTGTCCCATTCTTTATACCTTCCGCCAGCGCTATAAGCGTGCCGTCTCTTACAAACTCCTCTGAAACAAACTCCGCTTCTAACCTCCATATAACCTTCTGAAGCCAATCCATAAGTGGCAGGTCTGCCCCAAGACCTCTCAAAAGAGTCATAGGTAAGTGAGTGTGCATGTTGGCAAAGGAAGGTAAAAGCAGTTTCCCGTTGGCATGTATTACTTGTTTTGCTTCTTTCTCCTCTTGTCCAATATACGCTATCTTACCATCCTTTACTCCCACGTTCATTTTTTTTCTTAGCTCAACGACGAATGCTTCTTTTACCAGAAGGTCCAGCATGAAAACTTAGTATATCACTCCAGCTCTGAGAATGTCATGCATATGAATTATGCCTATTGGCTTTCTGTCCTCGTCCGTAATTATCAAGACAGTAATCTTGTAATCTTCCATTCTTCTTAGAGCTTCCGCTGCAAGCTCATCCATCCTGGCGGTTTTAGGATTTTTGGTCATCACATCCCCGGCAAGACTGTTGTTTAGGTCCCCTCCTCTGTTTATAAACCTTCTTAAATCCCCATCGGTGATTATACCGCAGAGTTTTCCTTCGTCATCCACCACCGCCACCGCTCCAAAGCCTTTGCTAGTCATTTCCACTATAACTTTACCCATTGGATCAGATTCTTTTACTATTGGGACTTCTTGACCGGTATGACAGAGCTCTTTTACAAGCTTTAGTTTTCTCCCAAGCGTTCCCGCAGGATGTCTGTTGGCAAAATCCTTTTCTGTGAATCCTCTTAGCTCCAAAAGTACCATAGCCAGCGCGTCTCCTAAAACCAAAGATGCAGTGCTTGTGGTAGTTGGAGCTAAGTTTAAAGGACACGCTTCCTTTTCCACACCTAAAAACAAGCATACATCCGAGTGTTTAGTCAAAGTGGAGTTAGGGTTATTAACTATGGATATAAGCTTAGCTCCTATTAGCTTAACGTAAGGAAGTAGGGCAACCACTTCTGCCGACTCTCCACTATTTGATATGGCAAGCATCACATCCTTGCTTTCTATAACTCCAAGGTCTCCGTGAAGGGCTTCTGAAGGATGTAAAAAGTGGGCTGGAGTTCCTGTGGAAGAAAGCGTAGATGCTATCTTCTGAGCTATATGTCCAGATTTGCCTACTCCCGTAGTTATGACCTTCCCCTCGCAGTTTAGGATAAGTTCTACCGCTTTTACGAAAGACTGGTCTAACCTTTCTGAAAGTTTAGAGAGCTCTCTTACTTCCTCCTCTATTACTTTCCTTGCCTTAAGCAGTATTTGCTCACTTCCCATATATACTTATCTTTAGAATTATAACCTACAACAAAAACAGTTTGCTTAGATCCGTCCCATTTTTCCGTGATCATATTTATCCGAACCTACCCATTTGAGTAGTTTTTTGAGTTTGAGTTGAGAAGTTTCAACTATCCTGAGCCAAGCAAGAAGTTTGGACAAAGAAATAAAGTTTAAGAGAGCTTTCCATTCCACCTGCACCAGACGGGACGGAATACTGCCTGGAATACCCTCTGCCCTCTGGGTTTT
>CAZZKD010000037.1:0-2845 GCA_964655095.1 uncultured Thermocrinis sp. | reverse complement strand
AAAAGAACATACCCGTTCACTTTTTTGGTGTTTATCTTATCTTTTGAAAGCGTATTTTGTTTATTTTTTAGATAGGGATGTATACTTTCTTTGGAGTATATTGCTTCGCTATCATTATAGATGGAGAGTAAATGTGCTTTAAAGTCTCCAACAGGGGTTTTATGATCACCTTCTACGTCCGGTTGGAAGGTGTTTTTCATACTTGTATCTAAAATCCCAACTCCGTGTGTAAATGTTTGAACTTTTTCGAGAGAACCATTTTGTTCTAAATCAATTAAATCAATGTTCGCTATGTTTTGTTTTAAACCTATTTTAGTTAAGTTTGTATGGGGATGTATATTTTCTTCAGAGTGTATGGCTTTGCTATTTTCATTGGGTTGAAAAGCGTTTTCCCTACTCGTATCCAAAATCTGAACTATGTATGTAAATGCTTGGGCATTTTCAAGAAACCTGTCCTTGAGAGAACTTTCCCTTTTAAGTGCATCTCCTTCCTTTAGTAAATCCTCTTCTGGCTTATCAAAGACTAAGTCATCAGCTTTTGTGTTAGACACTTCACCACTTGAGATCAGGTTTAGGATATGTTCAAAGCATAAACAATGATTAGGAAAGAAAGGATTAACGCTTTGGTTTTCTAAATTAAGCACTTGCTTATTAACCCCCTCTATTATTCTCATGGTTGGAGTCTAAAATTTAAGCCGATGAATGGCTTCTGTCAATATTTTCTGGGGGCTGTTCGAAAAATCCTTCAAGGTGGTTATAATAAAAGCTAAGATGTATGTAAAAAAGCTTAAAAACCTTCAGAGTGAGCCAAGTTCCGGCGAGGCCGTCAACGGAAGGAATTCCAACTCCCATGAAGCCTTTACTTGGAAAGGGTGAGGAGAAGGTTAGTTCCCTTAGAGGTTGGGGGGACGTCTCAATGAGGGATTTTAAAAGCAGCCTTAGGAAGAGTTTTGAGTTTTTACCAAAGGCGCAAAATGTATCTTTCTTCTTGCTTTAGAACTTTATCGTAAAAGGCTCCACCTTCTGTTTAGTATGTAAAGAAACAAAAGGGACAAGAAAGAAAACAGGAGAAGGATTGAAGCGTACACATGAGCTGTAGGATAATCAACAGCTTCCACCGCATCGTAGATAGCTATTGACACTACCCTCGTCTCACCATGAATGTTTCCTCCAACCATCAACACAACTCCAAACTCTCCCATAGTATGGGCAAAGGACAAAACCATGCCAGTTAATATAGAGGTTTTCATGTTTGGAAGTATTACCTTAAAAAGTGTTTCAAGTTTGGACTTTCCAAGGGTCCAGCTTGCTTCTATTAGGTTCCTGGGCACAGACTTAAAACCAGCAGTCAAAGGATGAACCATCATAGGCAGACTGTATATCACAGAAGCTATTAGAATACCTTCAAAGTGGAAAACCAAGGGCCTTTCAAAGAGCTTATACCACAGAGAACCAAAAAATCCGTGTTTGTTAAATGTTAGAAGAAGATAAAAGCCAAGAACAGTAGGTGGTAGAACAAGGGGTAAAGATACGAGAGCCTCTATAATTGCATTTATTCTTTGCTTTGTGTAGGCTAGATAATAGCCTAAGGGAATACTTATTAAGAGAAGTATGACCGTTGTCCAGAAAGAAAGCTTCAGGGTAAGCCAAAAGGGCACCAGATCTAAACTATTCATATTCAACCTTTGAACAACACCTTCAATTACGTTCATTTAAACCCTCCGGATAGAAAAAACCGTATTTGATAAATATTTTTCTTGCCTGAGGTGTTTGTACAAACTGGTAAAACCTCTTTGTAGATTGAGAATTTCCGCCAATTTTGGTTATCCCGTAGCCCTGCAATATGGGACTGTGTCTGTCTTCAGGTATTATCCAAAACCTCCCCACCTTTTCTATAGCGGGTGCACGCGCGAGGGAGAGGGCTATGATGCCCAAATCTGCCGCTCCAGAATATACGTAACTTGCAGTTTGAGCTATGTTTTCCCCAAGCACAAGCTTATCTTTAACCTTTTCAAAAACCCCGTAACTTTCAAGGACTTCTTTTGCAGCTTTTCCATAAGGTGCATGCTTCCAATTGGCAATGGCTATTCTATTTACTCGTTGATCAAAGAGCACTTCTGGAAACCGAGAAGGGTCCAAACCTGAATCCTTCCTGACCCATACCACAATCCTACCTACTGCATAGAGTTTGGGCTTTGTTATTATGTGTCCTTCTTTGTATAGCTCCTCCACATAACCCATGTTTGCAGAAAAGAACACATGATAGGGTGCGCCGTACCTTATTTGAGCAGTTCCCTTGCCGGAGGAACCAAAAACAAGCTCCACTCTGTCCTGTGGATACTTCTTTCTGTAAATCTCTGCTATTTCTTTGAGAACATATTGTAGATCAGAAGCGGCAAATACCCTTATGAACTCAGCTTTAGAAAAGCCAAAGAAAAACACCAGTATGAGCGGTATAAACTTTAGCATGGTTGCCTCCTGAATCCTCTAAACATACATCCTTGTGAGGATAAATATACGGACGAGCTTCTGAAGAGTCTACTATCCAGGAGGTTGTTCGAAAAATCCCTCAAGGCGGTTATAGTAAAGTCTAAGATGTATGTAAGTGTGCAATTCAAACTGCAATTGAATGGTCCTGACAGAAAAAAGCTTTTGGAATTAATGCATAAGCAATCATCAGCCATAAGGTCAGCTTATAAACTGCTAACAAACAAAAACTCCTTATTGGTTCAAGGGGCGTGGGGACGTCCCGATTAAGGATTTTCAAACAAGCTCAGCACGTGTTTTTCTGGAATAACGCATAGGAATTCTCCTTCAAAGAGTTCCCCTCTGCATGGACAAATGT
>CAZZKD010000036.1:0-8158 GCA_964655095.1 uncultured Thermocrinis sp. | reverse complement strand
CGGAGTAAATGATTATCATATCCTCTGTGGAGTTGATCACCTTTTGTAAAAATTCCAGCTCCCTGCCGGATTGTGTTTGTTTTTCCAGTTCTTGAGTTATATCTCTGATTATTACCTTCACTCTACCTTTGACCTGCTGGTTTTCAAACCTTATGTAGAAGGCAGAAATCTCGTAATATCTACCATTTATTTCTATTCCTTTCCCCTCTAAGCCTCTAAAACCTTTCACTTCGCCTTCTTTAAGTAGTTTGTAATAAACAAAAAACCAATCCCTCTCAGGAATAAGATCCTCTAATCTCCTGTCTACGATGTTGCCCAGTTTTTCCTCCGCCCTTTTATTCTGCCATACTACAATCTGATGATCTCCGTAATCCAAGGCTTCTATCAAACACTCGGGGAAGAGGTTAAATACCTCCTTAACCTGCCTTAGCTTTCTTTCTGTGTGCTCACTGTAGTCCGTTCCCAAAACTTTGGCGATGTCCCTTTGGCTTATAACCCCTACCACCCTTTCTCCATCTACTACCACCAAATGCCTTATTCTCTTTTCTTCCATCAACGCAGAGGCCTCTTTTAGAGTGCTTTCCAAGGATACAGTGAAAACTGGCCTTGTGGCTACTTTTTCAACGGGTTCTTCCAAAAGACCTTCTGCCACAAGCCTGACCATATCCCTTTCAGTTATTATGCCATACAGGGTTTTGTTGTCTTTCAGAACAGGCAAACATCCTATATTTTCTTCCACCATCCTTTTTAAACATTCCTTTACGGTAGCAGTATGTGGGACGATTATTGTATATCCCTTTAAAATGTCCTTCACTCTTAATTCTTTAACCAGCGCAGACTTTTCCATGAGCTTCAGTAGATCCTCCATGCTAACCACACCGACGAACTTGCCCTCCTCTGAGACTAATACCAACCTTCTTATTCCGTTCTCTAACATAACCTCAAGCCCGTGATAAACGGAGCGATCCCACCTAACAGTAATAAGGTTTCTTGTCATAATTTCGCCAACCTCTGTATCAAGGGATCTCCCGTTGGAGATTTCTCTGGATATATCCCTCTCTGTTATTATCCCTACTGGCAAGTCTTTCTCTATAACAATCGCAAAGCCCCTCCCAGATTCCCAAATGATCTTTGCTGCTTGCCTTAACTTTTCAGACTGATGGACTGTAGGTGTTTTTTCGCGTAAAGCCTCTTTTAAAGTGTAAAACATATTAGAATTTAAATATATTACTTTGCATACATAGAATCAAGGTAGCTTAGTAAAATTTGGTAGTTGTAGTTTATCTTAAGCATTTGTTTATGTGCTTCTTTTTTGTTTGGATATACGTCCGGATGGTATTTCTTGATTAACTGTCTGTATCTTCTTTTGAGCTTATCGAGATTAATCTCCTCCAGTTGAAAGAATTCCATAGCTTCCTTGATCTTGGCTGAATATTGGTAAGGTCTTGAACAGAATCGCCAGTAGGTGTTTATGTAGGACCTAATCAATCTTCTTTTCTTTACAATGTATGGAGGATAATACTCCAATACATCCCACAGAGGGAAGTATTCCAAAATCTTTCGTTTTGCGTAGTCTTCAAACCAAACTTTTAAAAGAAGATCCTCTTCCCCCCTGAATTCCTCACGAAGTTTGTAAAACATAGCTTGAAAAAGTTCAAACCTTTTGTCAAGGATGTAATCAAAAACCTTAGTGTAAAATCCTCTCATACCGATTCTGCTATGCGTTCAAAGTCTAATATACTAATTAGAGTTCCATCTATATAAGCCACATTCCTAACAAATTTGCCATACCTACCCATCATTGGGTTTGGCTCAAGCCTTTCTTCATCTAACCTAATCACACCATAAACATCGTCCACCAGAACACCTACCTTACCCTTTTGGCTCTCCAGTATTACTATCCTGTTTTCTGCCTTAGTGCCCTTCAGCCCTATTATTTTCTTTAGATCCAAAACAGGTATTATCTCACCCCTGACGTTTATAATACCCCTTATGGCGGAGGATGAGAAGGGGACTGGCACGGGCTCAACAGTCTTCAAAACCTCTAAAACTTCCTTTAGAGGAATACCAAATAGCTCATTCTCAATGTAAAAACTCAATAGCTCCAAAACCCTTGTGCTTAGTTTTTGAAGCTCTCTTTCTTTCTTTGGCACCATCAAATCACTCATGTTTAAAATACCCCCGTAAATCTTCTAACTAAGCCCACCGGATCCAATATGAGCACTATGTTTCCATCTCCGGTTATTGTTGCACCAGAAATGCCTTCTATATCCCCGAAAAATTTACCCAAAGGCTTTATGACTATTTCCTCATCTCCCAACATGTCTTCCACTGCTAATGCTACTCTTCTATTTCCTATAAGGACAACTATCACAAAACCTATTCTTTCCATGGGTATACCCAGCACCTTTCCAAGGTTTATAAGGGGTATAGTGTTCCCTCTTAGTATTAATACTTCCTCTCCAGATATGAGAGATACATCCGCCTCGTCCCCACTCACGATTTCAAGAACAGAATGTATAGGTATGGCAAAAAGCCTTCCACACATACTTACCAGTAGAGACTTTATTATTCCAATTGTCAGGGGAAAGCTCATGGTTACCTTGGTGCCTTTACCTTTTTCACTGGATAGATCTACTGTGCCCCTAAATCTCATAACCACGTCCATAACAACGTCCATGCCCACACCCCTGCCTGATACCTCTGAAATCCTATCTGCAGTGGAAAAACCCGGGCTAAACACCAGGGAGAGTATTTCCTTTTCTGTCATCTTTTCAAGCCTATCCTTTGTAGCTATTCCTTTTTCTATGGCTTTTTCTTTTACCTTATCCACATCTATGCCTCTCCCGTCGTCTTCCACGGATATAAAAACCCTATCCCCTTGATAGTATGCCTTCAATCTTATACGCCCAGCCCTTGGTTTTCCAAGCCTTTCCCTCTCCTCAGGAGGTTCGACACCGTGATCTATAGAATTCCTTATAAGGTGTATGAGGGGCTCTTCCAACCTTTCTATAAGGGATTTATCCATCTCTGTGTCTTCACCTTCTGTTGAAAGTTCAACCTCTTTGCCCAGCATCCTTGAAAGGTCCCTTGCCACCCTTGGAAACTTTTGAAAAAGCTTTTTTACAGGTTGCATACGAGTTTTCATCACAGCCAGCTGGAGGTCCCCAACTATTCTGTCTATGGAAGATACGACAGCTTCTAACTCCTCTAACCTTCTTGAATATCCTTCCTCCGTCATAGACTGGGATAACCTAAGCAATCTGTTTCTCTCCAGAACAAGCTCTCCTACCAGATTCATCAAGCTCTCTATCTTTTGAACATCTATTCTAAGAACCCTTTCACCCTCTTCCTCTATTTTTTTCTTTTCTTCCTTTGTTTTATCTGCTTTTTTGCCTTCCTCACTCTCCTCCTTTTCAATTACAGTTTCTAAAACCTTCTCACCCAAGAGCCACTCCTTTGCGTATTCAAGCATGAGTTTATTCGCCTCTTCTTCCACTTCATCTTGTATCTTTGCCAATTCCTTTGTGGAGTATATCTCCTTTTCAAGAGCGTCTATCAATTCTTTAGGTCTTTTATCTGGTGAAAGTAAGATAAGTTCTTCCAATATATCCTCTAGAGGCTTGCCTTTAAGATGAGACAGTCCAAAATCATCCAAAAGTTCATCAATGGACTTTTTGGTTTGGACGGTTGTTTCAACCTGACCACCTTCAATTAATATTTTTAAACTTTTGTACAGCTCCTCATTTCTCGGGCACTCCTCTCCCCTCAAATAACAGTCCAGCGCAGACTTCAAGAAATCTACGCTCTTTAAAAGCAAGTCATTTATCTCTGGGCTTAGTTTTAAAGTTTTGGAGCGAAGTTTGCCCAAAACCTCTTCCGCAAGGTGAGCGGTTTCCACTATTAAACTCAACCCTAAAAATCCAGCACCGCCCTTTATGGTGTGCATACTTCTAAAAGCTGAGTTTATCAATTCCTCGTTTTCTGGATCCCTCTCTAATTCCAAAAGCTTTTGTTCAAGATTTTCCAAATGCTCCTTTGCCTCTATCACATACTCCTCAAAGATCTCTCTCATTTCTTCTGGTATCATGACTTACCTCCCAGTTCATCTACCAATTTTAACATTTCCTTTGCATTAAACTTTACCAAATAGGCGTCCGCTCCCACCGAAAATGCCTTTGTCCTGTTTGCCTCATCTGAGAGTGTGGTATTGACTATGACTGGTAAATGCATGAGCCCTGGAGTTTCTTTTATCCTCTTTGTAAGTGTAAGTCCATCCATCCTTGGCATCTCTATATCTGTGAAAACTAAGTCTATGTGTTCTTTTATATTCTTTTTCTGCCTGTTAGCTTCCTCCAACAATTCCATTAGTTTGTTCCATGCCATCTCACCATCTTCACACTCTATGATAGTATGTCCTGCACTCTCCAGTATGTCTTTTATTATCTTTCTTGCTACTGCAGAATCCTCAGCCAGGAGTATTCTATAGTGCCTTGTTTCATGCTCTGCTATTTCCTTAGCCTCTTCCATCTCAAAGATTTTAAGAAGGCCAAGGTCGCTTACCACTCCTTCAAGGTCCAGTATTAACGTTGTCCCTTCCTCTGTATCCACCACACCGGTAATCCTCCCTTTGAGCAGTTGATTTAATCCCTCTGGTGCCTTTTTTATATCTTGCCACGAGACCCTTATTATTCTCTTTGCATCATGCACTATAATCCCGATGTGCTCCCTTAAAAACTCAAGGTGTAGTAAATACTTTTTCCTTTCAGGTGGTTCCTCTATCCCCATCCACTTTGCCAGGCTTACCACAGGTATCATTTCCCCCCTTACCTCTGCCAAGCCCTCTACCGCTGGTGGCATGTTTGGAAGCCTTGTTACTGTAGGCATTCTTAAGACCTCTCTAACCTTTGCCACATTGGCGCCCAAAATCCACTCGTATATCCCATCTTCCCTGTCTTCGTATATTCTAAAGCTGACCAACTCGAACTCGTTGGAACCAGTCCTAAGTATCTCTGGTAAAGCTTGTGTATCCATCTTCACTCCTCCCCTAATTTCCTTATTTCTTCCTCTAAGGCTTTTATTACATCCTTTAGCTCTCCTACCACCTTGTTGGTGTTCTCTGCAAGCTTTCTAAACTCAGCTGCGACCACAGAGAAGCCTTTACCCATCTCTCCCACCCTTGCTGCCTCTATGACTGCATTAAGAGCAAGCAAGTTAGTCTGCTTAGAAGCTTTGGTCAAACTCTCAGATATCTCTTTAAGCCTCTCCAATTCAGCCTGCAATCTTTCGGCTGTTTTCATAGCTTAAACCTCCTCCGAAAGGGCTTTCTCGATAAGCTCGCACCTTTCACGTAGGGATGAGTTTGCATTTTGGTATGTATCTTTCAAGGTAGCTACCCTATCGTTGATTATCTCAAGGACCGTCTTCGCATCATCAGAAAGATCTACCACTCCCTTAGTTTGGGATAGAAGCTCATCTATCAAATTTGCCATCTCTCTGATTCTGTCCCTTATCTCTCCAAGGTTTTTGTTTATGTCCTTGGTTGCCTCCATAGATTTTTGGGCAAGTTTTCTAACTTCGTCTGCTACTACCGCAAAGCCTCTGCCGTGTTCTCCTGCCCTTGCCGCCTCTATGGCTGCATTCAAAGCAAGAAGGTTAGTCTGCTCAGATATTCCCCCTATGGTAATAGTTATGTTCT
Source organism: uncultured Thermocrinis sp. (assembly GCA_964655095.1). Taxonomy (GTDB): domain Bacteria; phylum Aquificota; class Aquificia; order Aquificales; family Aquificaceae; genus Thermocrinis. Next base: position 2,460 of record CAZZKD010000036.1, on the reverse strand, counting down.
CTATATACCTTGACTTTTCTCTTAGCATATCTGTTATTGCCTTAACACCCTTTATCTGGTTGCTTTCTTTACTTAGCTTATCAAACACATCTTCTATTATTACCATACCGTTGGATAGTGTTCGATGTATGTCTTCAATTTCCAAAAGGAACTCTTCAAAGATTTGCCGAACTGACTTCATAGAACTTAGAACTTCATTCAGTGTGGCTATTACTTCTTCTGCTTTTTCCTTTCTTTCTACAGGAGCTTCTTGGGCCTTTTCTGGCTCTTTTGTTTTCATAAAAACGCTGACTCCTTCTGAGAGTTTTATCTCCTCCCAATCCTTTCCATCCGGAGGAAGTTTTTCAAAGACCGCCTTTCCGTCTATCTCAATCAAAAAGCCCTCTGGTAGAAATCTGAGGATCGCCTCATAAATAGCCACCTGCCTCTTTAATTTTTCCAGCTCTCCTTCCAATTCCTTTTCTCTTCTTCCAAACATCTTTATCCTCCCTTGATTGCTGACCAAACTTTTTCTATTTTTTCCTTTAAAACTTCAGGTGTAAAAGGTTTTACTATGTAGTTGCTTGCCCCAGCTTGTATAGCCATCAAGACATTCTCTTTTTTTGCCTCTGCGGTAACCATTATTACGGGTATGTTTTTTAGCTTTTCATCCGCTCTTATGTTCTTTAATGTTTCAAATCCGTCCATCTCTGGCATGTTCCAGTCCAACAACACAAACTGATAGTTTCCAATCCTAAGCTTGGCAAGGGCTTCTTTCCCATTCTCCGCTTCATCCACGTTTGTGTAACCAAGTTGGTTCAAAATGGTCCGGATTATTTTTCGCATGGTGCTCATGTCATCTACCACTAAAAACCTTGTTTCCTTCGGCGGCATACTCTACCTCCTAAAGCCCCAATTCTTTTAAAAGCTCGTCCACATCTTCCTGATATATCCTATCTCCGCTAAGAATTTCTGTAACCTTGCCTGTAAGCTTTTGCTTCTTCTCTTCTCCGAGGTTTAGCTTATCCATAGAGGAGGCTACCATTCTTATTATATTCCTTTTTAAGTTTTCCAGAGCCTCTATAACCTTCTTTAATTGCTGACTGGAGATGTCTTGGAATGACATTAGGGTATAGACTTCCAGAAGTTTATTTATACTATCCCTGTTCCTGTCTTTTATCTCTTCCAATTTATCCTGTATGGACCTTATGGGAGAAAACTTGAGCAAGAACTCTACATCCTTCTCTATCACCTGGGAGTTTTCGTTTATCTCGTTGAGCGCCTCCATTATCTGATGGACTGCCTGTTCGGTGTATTGTATTACATCCTGAAGACTTGCACTTGCCATTGGCAAGGTGCTTGAGGTTTCTTCCAAGGGTTTTGATACCTCTTCAACCTTCCCTTCAAGATTTTTAAGCTCCTCTAAAAGCTGTCTAACAAGTTCCTTAAGCTCTTCCATAGCCATCTTTCAACCCCTAAAACTTTATTCCCTTAAACTTTTCCGCATACTGTTTCACAGTTTCGTCCATTTTTTCAAACAACTTGTGGCTTACTTCCTCTGCCCTACTGAATGCTTCTAGTATTTCAGCTTCATGGGAAAGCACATCCTTTCCTTCCGCGATTATACTGTATGGAATGTATGAGGAATTGTGAAACTCTGCATGGAATGATTCTATATCTTTGAAGGCCTGCAGAGATCCGAACTCGGTCAAGCCAGTGGAGTAATACCACTTACCAAAGGCGCAGTTCTTGTAATCTTTAAACTCAAATACAGTTTTTTCTCTGGTGACGCACTGGTAAACGTTGTTTTTAAAAATGATGTGGTCCAATTTTCTTGCGGAGAAGAACGCCATCCTTGATATGACATCTGTCCAATCTGAAGTTCTACTCGCGCTGCTTTCAAAACTCAAAAACACGTCCTTTAGATTTGCCAAAGTAGAGGCCGAACTGCTGGCTATTTGGACCATCTTTCTGGAGCTGTTTTCTGAGTTCTTGCTTCCCTCCTGAAGCTCCTCTATTATCTTGGTTACCTCAGCCACCGATTCTTGGGTTTTTTCTGCAAGCTTTCTAACCTCGTCTGCTACCACCGCAAAGCCTCTACCTATTTCCCCAGCCCTTGCCGCCTCTATGGCTGCATTCAAAGCAAGAAGGTTTGTTTGCTCCGCTATGCTGTTTATTATGGAAACTACAGATGTAACACTCTCTATCTTTTGTGCCAGATTGGTTACGACCTGAGCGTATTCTTCCACGGTTTTTATAAGCGTGTTTAACTCAGAGATTATCCTCTCTGCAGATTCCTTGCCCTCTTTTGCCACCTTAACCGTGTTGGTGCTCTCCTCCCTTATTTTAGCCATATTCTCACTCATATTGTTAAGATCTTTTTGTATCAGCATCAAATTTGCTTGTATACCACCACCAAGATCGGAAAGCTTTTCCACAATCTGTGTTTTTCTTATAAACCTATCGTTATTCTCTATAGCT
>CAZZKD010000035.1:0-1894 GCA_964655095.1 uncultured Thermocrinis sp. | reverse complement strand
CGGCAAAGTATGGTTATAGGTTTATAAACGCTGTGGTTTTGGGAATAGAAAGGGACAGAAAGAGGGTTTATACCAACTACGGTTATATAGAATACAACTACTTGGTTTTGGCACCTGGAATAAGGTATAACTACTCCGCTTGGTTTAAAGATGACAAGGAGATGGCAAATTATGCCAGAATCAACTATCCGCCCGCTTTCATACCCGGTTCTGAGCACTTGGCTCTAAAGAGAAAGATTGAGGAGTTTGAGAAGGGGGACTTTATAATTACAGTTCCACCAGGAGCCTACAGATGTCCGCCCGCACCTTACGAAAGAGCTTGTATGATAGCGGAAGTGTTCAAAAGAAATAAAGTAAATGGTAGAGTTATAATCCTTGATCCAAAGCCAGATATAGCGCCAAAGGGTCCTGGATTTAGAGCTGCGTACGAGCAAGTTTATCTTGGTTTAGTGGAGTATGTGCCTAATGCGACCATAAAGGAAGTAGATCCAGTCAAGAAGGTAATTAAGACCACCGCTGGAGACTTTAAGTTTGATGATGCTAACTTGGTTCCACCTCATCAAGCAGGTAGCCTGGTTTGGATGGCAGACCTGATAGCAAAGGACAAAGAAGGCAAACCCACAGGATGGGCAGACCAGGATCCATTAACCTTCCAAGCTAAGGCGGACCCCAACGTATTCTTGGTGGGAGACGTTATAAGTGGTGTTCCCTATCCAAAGAGCGGACACATGGCAAATTCCCAAGGAAAGATAGTCGCAAAGATAATAGCGGGAAGGATAGCGGGTAAAGAAGTTAAGCCTACTTTACCGGACAACACATGCTATTCTATGGTAAACGGCAGTCCTCAAGAGGCAATAGTCATTAATGTGACCTACGAATACAACGAAAAGGAGAAAAAGATAGTTCCAAAGCCAAAAGCTATAAACGAGCGCTCACAGGCGTTGGCGAAAGCCACCTACGAATGGGCAAAGTCTATGTATAGGGACATGTTCGCTTAATATTCCCAATACTCCCAAGCCCCCTTTACCGGGGGCACAAAAATATAGAGGAAACATCATGAACAGGCGGAGTTTTATAAAAGCATGCAGTACCATAGCGGTAGCTTCTATGATAGACCCATCTGTATTTTCTGGGCTTATCTCAGCCCAAGAGGGAATGTTCAAAGCATACAAAAAAGCCATTTTGTTAAAAGAGGATGGCTCTCCCCTCACAGAAGAGGACCTAAAACCGCACACAAACTACATATTTTTCTATCCCTACGCAAGCACACCTTGTTATATTATTAATCTTGGAGAAGAGGTTAAACCTGTGGAGGTTACACTAAGGAACGGTAAGAAATACAACTGGCAAGGTGGGGTGGGAAGCAAAAAAAGTATAGTTGCATACTCTGCTATCTGTGCCCATCAATGGAGCTATCCAACCAAGAAGTATTCTTTTATAAACTACTATCCTCCAGAAAAGCCCTCTGAGATTACAAAAAAGGCAGGAATAATTCAATGCTGTGCCCATTTGGCCCTTTATGACCCAAAGGAAGGAGCAAAGGTAATTGATGGTCCAGCAGAGTTTCCGTTAGCCTCTGTGGTTATACAGGAGGAAGGTGGAAAGTTTTACGCCATAGGCATACTTGGAGTGGATCAATTTGATAAGTTCTTTGATAATTACAAAAGAGAATTGAGAGAAGCCTACGGATCAACTGCAAAGGCCAAAGAATTAGTGGAGTCGTGCAAAGTGATGGAGGTAAGCAAGTATGTTGGAGAAGTCATTTACTGTTAACAGAAGGGACCTTATAAAGGGGACAGTAGCCGGTGCTTTAGCTTTTCCTTCCTTGGCTTATGCAAGGAAGGAGAAAATAACCACAAGGGCTAAGGCTAATGTTGTTGTAGTGGGTGGGGGT
>CAZZKD010000034.1:0-2421 GCA_964655095.1 uncultured Thermocrinis sp. | reverse complement strand
TGCACTCCTTCTTATGTTGGTCTGAACTTCTCCAAAGATAGGGTAGAGAGGATTGGGATGGGTTTTCGTGGGAACTGTATTAAACTCAAGGAAGGTAAGAGCAGATTTGCTGTCCATACTTGCTATGCGATACATTCCGAGCTTTGGGATAACTCCAAGGTAGAACTTCAGAACCTTTGCGTAAAGCTCTATCGTGTTTTCTAACTTCTTCCTCTTCCCTTCGTTAGGTTCTACAATCTTAAGCAGTAGCGTTTTGTGTAGCTTCATCCTCAAGTATCTCCTTTATCTTCTTGAATTTCTGAGACCTCACTCCGTATATTCGTGAAACTCAACTATTAGGAAAGGTATGTGGTTTTCTTTGATAAACTCCATCATCTTCCAGAAGTTCTTGCGTTTATCATTTATTCCGCTTGCGGTATCCTTGAAAACTCTAACTACTTTTGGACTTAGTAGTTCCTCGTTCATCGGATATTATTATTATCTTTTAACACTTTATTGTCAAGTGTCTATGGAGGCTGTCCGAAAAATCCTCAAAGGTGGTTATAATAAAAGCCTAAGATGTATGTAAGCGTGCAGTTTAAACTCCAGCTGAACAGTCCTGACAGAAAAAAGCTTTTGGAATTAATGTGTAAGCAATCATCAACCATAAGGTCAGCTTATAAACTGCTAACAAACAAAAACTCCTTATTGGTTCAAGGGGTGTTCAGCAGGGTGAGGAGAAGGTTAGTTCCCTTAGAGGTTGGGGGGACGTCCCGATGAGGGATTTTGAAAAGCAACCTCACGTTCCAGAGGTTGAGCTTTTAAAGTTCTATCCTTTTGAGATAAGCAGTAAGAAGCCAAGGCTTTTGGGTTATGCAGAAGTTAGGGTAGGAGAAGTGATAATAAAGGGTATAAAACTCTTTCAGGCAAAAAATGGAGGGCTATTTATACAGCTTCCTACTGTAAATTTTGACGGTCAAGATTATCCTGTGGTAGAGCTAAGGTCAAAAACACTTCTTGACAAAGTGAGGAGGGAGGTGGTAGATTACTACAAGGCTTTAGAAAATGTTTAAAGGTTATGCCTTTTTTATAACTTCTTCTATTTCTTTCTTGGCTGTAGCGATAATTGGACTTTTTCACCTGAAGGAGAAGGGCACTGTTTACTTTCTCTTACTTACCATTACAGGCCTTCTGTTTGCCATAGCTTTTACTCAGTTTGTTCTGAACGCTGCAAAGAGCTTATACCAAGAATACAAAAAGGAGGGTGACCTATCTACCTTTCTCTTTGAGTTCTTTGCGAGCCTAAGGCTTGCTATATTCCTGATGATAGCCATAGGAGTTCTTTCCATGCTTGGTTCCACTTACATACAGCAGGGCAGGCCTTACGAGTTTTATGTGCAACAGCACGGTCCGGAGATTGCCTCCTGGATATGGAAGCTTTGGCTAAACGATGTGTTTCATTCTTGGTATTACATACTCTTCATAGTCCTTTTGGCTATAAACCTGATCCTTTGCTCTTACAAAAGACTGCCAAGCGTTTGGAAGCATACCTTTTCAAAGGAAAGGTTTCAAAGGTTAGATGAGCATCTTGAAAAGCACTTAAAGCCCGTGGAGGTGGTGATAAATCCAGATAAGAACAAGGTCATTAAATTTTTGCAATCCAAAGGGTTTAAGGTTTTTGTAGAAGAAGAGGGGGGAAGGATCTACTTTTACGGAGAAAAGGGAAAATACTCGCGCCTTGGGGTTTATGTGGTGCATATAGCCCTGCTTATTATAATGGCTGGAGCTTTGATAGATGGAGTCTTTGGTAAAAGGGGGACTGTTGTGGTTGCCGAGGGCTCAAGGGAAGACATCATGCGGTCTTTGGATGGTCAAAAATCTTACAGGCTTCCCTTTCAGATAAAGCTTGAAACTTTTCACATAGTCTCTTACGAGGAAGAGGCAAAAAGGAAAGGAAAGGAGTTTAGAGGGGACCCAAAGGTAAAGGATGCCATAGCCAGCTTTGAAAGTAAAATTCAGATTATTGAAGGTGGCAAGGTGGTAAAAGAAGGTTTGGTTGCGGTAAATGCACCTTTTGAGCACGGACCCTATAGGATATTTCAGGCAACCTACGGACTAACTGGAGAGGCTGGATGGGTAAAACTCTCGGTCTTTGACAGAAACATCCTTCCCGAAGATCCAAAAAGAGCTTTTTTGGGAGAGGTTGAGATAAAAGCGGGTCAGGTGGTAGAATTCAAAGACATGCTTTTGTCCATAGACAGGTCTGTTTTAAATCTTGAGGACGAAAAGGCTGGCTTTGAAGGGGATCTTAAACCAGCTCTGATTATAAAAGTTCTAAAGGATGGTAAAGATTACAACGTGCCGGTCATATACTCTCCAGAGCTTACAGTTTTTGCCTTTACTCAGATGCCAGAGCTAATAGATTTTCCTTACATCTTCTTT
>CAZZKD010000033.1:0-2193 GCA_964655095.1 uncultured Thermocrinis sp. | reverse complement strand
CCGCCTTGCCCTCCGGGGGCTCCAGCGGGCCGTCTTCCCCTGAGTGGATTTCGCTTGCCTTTCGGGGCAATGGGTTTTGCCCAAAATAAGCAGCGTTCCTGAGGGCGCTGGTCGTGTCAAGATTTTTGTGTAAGCGTCTGTGTACGGGGGGCATATCGCTCCTGAAGCATCTTCTCCAGCGTCTCCCTCGCCTCCGAGAACCCCTTGAGCCTTCGCTCCGCCCACCTCCCTTCTTGCCTCTCCGACTCCAGGTAAAGGAGCTTATACACCGCTTCTTCCTTGGGAAACTTATGGTCCCGCACCTTGGTTCCCCGCCGTAGCTCCCGGATAAACCGCTCCATCAGGTTGGTGCTCCGCAAGTACGGCCAAAGGACCTTGGGGTACCCGTAGAACCGCAAAAAGGCCCCAGACTCCTCCACCCAAAGCCCCACCAACCCCGGGTACCGCGAACCCCAGGCTTCCCTCAGCCTCTCAAGAGCCCAGAGCGCCTCCTCCCGGCCCTCCGCCCCGTACACCCGCCTCAGGTCCTCGGCCAACAGGGCCCGGTCCCGCGCCCGCACCTGGGACAGGCTCCATCGCACCCCGTGCACCACGCACCGCTGCCACTCCGCCTGAGGGTAGACCCTCCGAATGGCTTCGGGAAGCCCGGGCAACCCGTCGGTGACGAAGAGCAACACCCGCCGCAAGCCCCGCTGCCAAAGCTCCCCCAGGACCCCTTCCCACCCCAGGGCGCTCTCCGCCGGCAACAGCCAGAACCCCAGGACCCGCCTCTCCCCGCAAGGCGTGATGCCCAGGGCCACGTACACCGTTTCCCGTACGATCCCCTCTCCGTCCCTAAGGACCTTGAGGGAAAGCCCGTCCAGGTAGACGAAGGCCATCTCCTCGGGCAAAAGCCGCCTGCGGAAGGCCTCGGCCCCTCCCAGGACCTCGTCTGTCAGGGCGCTTAGGGTCTCGTGGGAGTAGCGGTGGCCTAAGAGCAGGCTCAATATTTCAGCCGCCTTGCGCTGACTGACCCCGGCGGCATAAAGGGCCACGGCCACTTCTCCCACGTCCACCAGGCGGCGGGCGTAGGGCTTAAGAAAAGCCGGGTAATACTGACCTTCTCGATCCCTAGGGACCTTCAGGTCCACCTGGCCGAAGGTGGTCTCCAGCTTGCGGGGGTAGTAGCCGTTCCTGCGCCCCCCGTGGGCCTGCAGGAACGCCGTCCGGTCCAACTCCAGGACTGTTTGTAGGACTTCGGTCACCGTTTCCCGCACCGCTTCCCTCAGCAAGATCCGCAAGGTATCCTGGTCCATGGGGCACCTCCTCGTTCCAAGGTGTGCCCCCCTATTAAACACGGACCCTTACACATAATTCCTTACACGACCGGGTAGCAGCACGATTACCCTTATTAACGCCGATGTCGTTAACCTACGCCAATTCGGAAAAGGACCTGAGACCTGGTAGAAAATAAGGGACGGGGGTCAGCTATGCGGCATTACCCGTCCCTACCAGAGATTGTAGCAGCCGTGGAAGCCCTGCTGCTGCCCAGACGCAAGAAGGCTCCTCAAGGACGTAAGCCCTGCTATAGCGATGAGCTCATCATCGCCCTGGCGGTCTACCAACACCTCTGGCGCTTCCGTTACGCCCAGGACCTGCTGTACTGGCTGCGCACGCATGGGCATCAGGTTCCCGCACCCTCCACCTTCTGTGAACGCAAAGCCCAGCTGCTTGGCCAGATGATCCTGGCGGTCAAAGCCCTGGCCGGTCTCTATAGCCCCGCACCCTGCCTGCGTATGGATTCCAAGAAGCTGCCCACCGCGGCCCTGGCGCGGGCGAAGCGGGTCAGGCTCCCCGGCCGCGTAGGTTGGGATCACGCCAACCGCGCGTACTTTTACGGATTGCGCTTGCACGCCCTGGTGGATGACCAGGGCTTTTTACGGCGGGTGCTGTTGCGTCCAGCCCATGAGCATGACGTGGTGGTGGCCCCGCGGCTGCTCAGGGGGTTGAGCTATGTGGTGGTCACGGGAGACAAGGGGTATCTGAGCCAGGCCCTCAAGGCGCGGGCGGCCCGGCAGGGGGGGGATCTGATTGCCAAGCGCAAGCGGAACATGCGGCCCCATACGGGGCGGGAGCGGGACTTTTTGCGGGGGCACCCGATGGGGGAGAGCGGGGTTTCCCGCCTGAAGCGCGTGGCGGCCACTCAACCGCCCC